>JBDLUN010000222.1:0-34284 GCA_039805245.1 Bacteroidota bacterium | reverse complement strand
TAAGCCTTCCCGGTCAAAATACGGGCAGACACGACCAACTCTTTATCCAGTGATGACAAATGCTCTGCATCAGGATGAATAATATAGGCTACTTCAATTCTCCCAACCATAGGTAGTTCTCCATTATTTGATTTGCTTGAAAATCCTGTCCCAGCGGGGTCCGTTTTGCCAACTGAACCATATCAAAGTTGCCTTACCAACAATATGATCTTCCGGTACAAAACCCCAGAATCTTGAATCCTGAGAATTGTGCCTATTGTCGCCCATAAGCCAAAAATAATCCATTTTAAAAGTGTACTGGGTAGTTTCTACATTATTGATTAGGATTTTGCCAGCTTGTTCAACCCATTTGTTTCCTTCGTAAACTTCAATGACGCGCTTATACAGGGCAATATTCCGGGCATCCAATGTTATCGTTGATCCCTTTTTGGGAATCCATAGTGTACCAAAATTATCTTCACTCCATTTGAACTGTGTAGTATCATATGGGAATGTATTGCCGAAACCGCTTGAATTCAAATCGGCTTTGATGGAATCAGCAATTACAAAAGGGAATGCCTTCACCTGACCCAACTGGGCAGGCGTCAAGGTAAGTCTGTAAGTGTTGGGGACGTCCTGAACCTGCAGTAAGTCCCTTTGGTCGGGGTCATTAGGATCAACGTTCAATTCATTGCGGATAAAATCATCTGGGAAGAATCCGTTGCCATTTAAGGTTACGTAATATGGCATTTCTGCTGCCGGTGGAAGTGGACTTTCCTTTCCGTTTACAATAAGCAGTCCATCCCTGATGGATATGGAATCTCCAGCTATGGCCACACATCGTTTGATGAAGTTCTCGCGTTTATCAACTGGTCTGGTAACAATATCATCCCTTTCTGCCAGTAACATCTCTCGAGTGCCACCCCTTGACTGGTAGGCACGCAAGTAATCATAATAGTTTATTTCCGATTGGAATTCAGTAATCACCGTGTCCCCTACCGGATAGTTAAAAACAACAACATCGTTCCTTTCAACAGGAGATTCCATCCATCTTTTATATGGCAACTTTATCCATTCCAAATATGATTTAGAACTGCCTATAGGAAGCGTATGATGTACAAATGGAAAAGCAAGAGGGGTATTCGGTATTCTTGGGCCGTAACTTGTTTTACTTACAAAAAGAAAATCATTTACCAGGAGGGTTTTTTCCATCGAACCGGTAGGAATAACATAAGCCTCAAAAATGAAAGTTCGGATGATGGTCGCTGCAACAACAGCAAAAACAGCAGCATCTATCCATTCCCGAACAGCAGATTTTGCATAATTCTTGACGATGGGAATACCGGCATAGCGTTCATTTTTGGAAAAGCCGAGATAAGGAAAATACAAGAAGGGTACGAAAACCGCAGCTGCATGATGTAACAGAGAGAATCTTCCGAAATGTTCAACAAATTTGATGCAAAGCCAGATAGTTACAAACTGACCAGCAATTGGTATGAACTGCAACAAAAACCAATGCAGTTTCAATTCCATTTTCATGACCATCAGGTATGTATTATAGAAAGGGACCAAAGCCTTCCAACCTGGAATACCCGCTTTTTGAAACATACCCAAAAGCCCCACATGAAATCCTGTTATAGCCAAAATGAAAATCAACCAGCCAATACCCATTGTTTAGATTTTTTCGTACCCAAATGTAACATAAATGACGGATTTAAAAATTAAGTTACATCTTAGTGCAGAATTAAAATTTAACTGGTCAATATCAGTTTCAATCGGCTTCAGCATGAATAGTTTCAATATCAGGGACATCGAAAATCTTACCGGGATTAAAGCCCATACCCTGAGAATATGGGAAAAAAGGTACGGCAATATCATGCCTCCGACCTCTCCCGGCAAACACAGGCTATATGACAACAATGACCTAAAGCACATCCTCAGGATTTCCTCCTTATACCATAATGGCGTAAAAATTTCTCACATAGCCAATATGAGTGCCGAAGAAATAGCGATATCAACGGTCAGTATGGATGGCAAAACCAATTTTGAAGTTTTCATAACCAGGCTGATTGAATTTTCAGTGGATATGAATGAATCTGCTTTCAAAAAACTTTTTGCTGAATTAAAAGAAATGATGGGTGAAGAAAACATTTACTTGTATGTTATCTTCCCTTTTCTCAGCAGGATTGGGAATTTATGGCTTAATGGCCGTGTTGCCCCAATCCAGGAGCACTTTTGCAGTAATCTTATCCGGAGTGAATTGCTGATGAGTATTGATCAAACACCTCGTTTGGATAAAAATACACCAGTCAAGAATAAAGTAGTTTTATTTACGCCTGAAAATGAGTTTCACGAGCTACCATTGCTTTTTTTCAACCTGATGTTCCGGAAAATGAAAATCCAATCTATTTATTTAGGAACCAATGTTAACAAATCAATAGTTGAAGAAGTGGCAAGAAAGTCAGATGCATCTATTCTGTTTACCTACCTGATAACCAATTTTTCTGATTTGGCCAGTCAGCAAATCGTTGAAGAATATAAGAATCTTTTCAGCGATAAGCGTCTCATTTTCGCTGGGCCTGGATTCAGAAATGCTAACTGTGAAGGTAACGCTGTTCATATTTCAAGGAACACAGAAAGCCTGATAGACTACCTGAAAACAATTTAATCAACTGATGCTGTTCAGGAAACTGCAATACCTGAAATCCGGGAATGCTTGATCAAGTCCTTTACTGTTGCCTCTCCTTTGAGGTGTTCATAATCCAGTTCAACACAACTTTCTGAATTGGAGACAGTACAAAAACGCAAAGCAGTCCATACATGGTCTATGACAACTTCATCAATCTTGAGAAAACCGCTGTTCTGAAGACACTCCCAATTGCAATCTCGATTCAAGTCGCTTACTATTTTGGAAGTAGGTTTGGGATAGGCAATCCACAATTTGCCTTTGTTTTGTAGGGCAGGTATGACATCTTTGAGTATAGAGGACAATTGGTTGTAATTGATTGCAAAAACCAATGCGAAATCAATTTTTCTGCTTTTCAGCAAAGGAGTTACATTTTTTGCAAAAGACAATTTTGTAAAGTATTTCTCCAAGGTTGAAGGTATACCCTGTATCAAAACGTTTTTTTCTTCACAAAACTGAAGTTTTTCAAAAATGTTGAGCAACATATTGACAGAAGTTTTGGTTTGAGTATTAAAATTAACATTTTTTCCACTAAAAATGTTAATTCGTAAAAAAATTTAGGGGGATATTGGATATCTCAGTAAAAATATAAATGCTTATCCCCTTCTCATCCTCTTTCTGTCACGATTTTTGAAAATTGGAACTTTGTTCTCACTGCCTGAAAGCAACCTGCCAATGTTTTTTTGGTGTGTCAAAACAACAAGCAACGCAACGACTATGGCAAAAATTCTATATGCATCATTGTCTACATTGAAAATGACAAGAATAAAAACAGGAAATGCCATACTGGCCAAGATTGAACTAAGAGAAACAAATCTGGTCAGAAACAAAACCAGTAAAAAAACACCAACACAACCCAAAGCTGTCCACGGTGAAATGGCTATAATCAAACCAAACAAAGTTGCAACTCCTTTGCCACCTCTAAAATCTGCCCAAATGGGGAATATATGCCCCAAAACAGCAGCCAATCCCAATCCTATTTGAAAATTAGTGCGGGCAAATTCATTATCTGAGTAATAAGGAATCAAAAAAGCAAGTTTTACCGCTAAAATGCCTTTGAGCACATCCAAAAACATGACCATGCTTCCCCATTTGGATCCCAATACCCTGAAAGTATTAGTGGCTCCTGCATTACCACTGCCATAATCCCTGATATCTATATTGAATTGGGTTTTGCTTATGATGAGTGAAGTTGGTATTGAACCCAACATATAAGCCAATATGACCAGTATGATTTCATTCATTGGGTTGATCTTTTTTAAGGGGGTATAGCAAATTTAATAAAAACTTAATAAATCCTGCCATTTTGATGAACAAATGTTATTATACAAAAACCATTGCCATCCATCCCTGCTCGTTCAATACATGGCGGGATTTACCAAAAAATGGTTCAAATGTCATCGCAATATCCTCATAATCCTCAGAGAGCAAGCCACTGATGATCAAAGTACCATGTTCTTTCAGTACTTTAGCCATTGCTGCTACATTATCCAACAATACGTGTTTGTTGATGTTTGCCAAAACCACATCACAAGGTGGAATGGTATCCAAATCTGCAGCAAGACTCACCTCAATCTTGGCTTCTACCCCATTGATGGCTGTATTTTCAAGTGCGTTATTGACACTCCATTGATCATTATCAATCGCATGAACATGAACAGCACCTCTTAAAATCGCAAGGATAGCGAGAATGCCTGTTCCCGTACCGAAATCCAAGACAGATTTCTCATGGAAATCTATATCCAGTATGGCTTGCATCATCATTCGGGTAGTGGCATGATGGCCTGTTCCAAAACTCATTTTCGGGGTAATGGTGATTTCGTGTTCAAAACCATCGAGACTAGGGTGAAAATGTGCCCGAACATGCACCCTGCCGGGTATGATAACCGGATCAAAATTGGCTTCCCAAGAAGCATTCCAATTTTGTTCTTCGAGTAATTCACTTGCGTAAGAAACGCCCAATGGATTCAGAAAATCCGATAAACCTTTCAAATCCGCATCAGCAACTTTTGCGTAAGACAGCACGCCATTGTCAATTTCCTCCAGCCCGTGAAACCCGAATTCGGGCAACATGGCAGCCATCAGTTCAATCTGCTGTTTACTGAGATCCGTCAACTTGATAACCAGGTATTGTGTCATAAAAAAAGGCCGGTTTTGGCCGGCCTGAATTTGTTTTTTAAGCGTTGGATTGTCCTTCGTCGTTGTTGAAATCAGGCTTTGGAATCAATGCTTTTCTGCTGAGCTTGAATTTACCTGTTTTGTGGTCGATGCCAACGAGTTTGACTTTAACCATATCACCCTCTTTGAGGATACCATCCAGATTTTCAAGACGCTTCCAGCTTACTTCACTGATGTGAAGCAAGCCCTGCTTTCCGGGCATGAATTCAACGAATGCACCATAAGGCATGATTGACTTCACTTTGGATTCATATTCCTCACCCACTTCTGGCATTGCTACAATCCCTTTGATCCAAGCTACTGCCCTATCAAGTCCTTCTTTAGCCGGACTGAATACACTCACTTCACCTTGATTGCCAATCTCCTCAATATTGATAGTTGTGCCAGTTTCACGCTGGATTTCCTGTATGATTTTACCTTGAGGGCCTATCACTGCACCAATGAATTCCTTGTCTATGAAGAGTTTTTGCATGCGTGGAGCATGTGGCTTCACTTCAGCACGGTGTGCCGGCATACAATTGTACATGGCGTCAAGGATATGCAAACGGCCTTTCCGGGCTTGTTCGAGGGCAGCCATCATGGTTTCCATGCTGAGGCCGTCGATCTTAATATCCATTTGAATGCCACAAATGCCATCCCGAGTACCAGTAACTTTAAAGTCCATATCTCCAAGATGATCTTCATCACCAAGAATATCTGTCAATATGGCATTCTTGCCATCAGCAGGACGGGTAATCAAGCCCATAGCCACACCACTCACATGTTTGGGAATGGGAACACCTGCATCCATCAAAGCGAGGGATCCGGCACAAACTGTAGCCATGGAAGATGAGCCATTTGATTCCAAAATATCAGAAACCACCCTTACAGTGTATGCATAATCATTACCAGGCATCATTTGCTTGAGTGAACGGAGGGCAAGATTACCGTGACCGACTTCACGCCTTCCTGGTCCACGCATTGGCTTTACTTCTCCTGTAGAAAATGCAGGGAAATTATAATGCAGGATGAATTTGTTGTACTCAGATTTGGCAGCACTTTCGATCAGCAATTCATCCAACGGAGTTCCGAAGGTGATTGTTGTCAAGGATTGTGTTTCACCTCTTGTAAACAGCGCAGATCCATGGGGAGTTGGCAATACATCAACCTCCATGTCAAGAGGCCTGACCTGGTCCAATGCCCTGCCATCCAAACGAATCCTATCGTCAAGCATCATATTCCGTACAACCTCCCATTTGAGGTCTTCGTAATATTTTTTGGCCAATTTCACTTGTTCTGAAGTAGCTTCTGCTCCAAGGCTGGCTATAACCTCTTTTTTCAACTCATCATAGGCCTTACTGCGATCAGCTTTGCTACTTGCAGCCTTTGAAATGGCGTATACCCTGTCTTGTGCGAAAGCATTAACTTTTTGCTGGATGGACTCATCTGTTGCAGGTTTCGGATAATCCCGCTTGCCTTCAACACCCACTTTTTGCCTTAATTCCTCTTGAGCTGCAATTTGAATACGGATGGCGTCATGGGCCACTTCAAGTGCTTTCACCACATCAGCTTCAAGACACTCTTTGGATTCACCTTCAACCATCATCAGGTTTTTGGCAGTTGCACCAATCATGAAGTCCATATCCGCAGATGCGAGCTCAGTTCTGGATGGGTTTACGATGAAACCTCCATTTACCCTGGCAATGCGCACTTCTGAAATGATTTCCTTAATGGGAATATCTGAAACGGCCAGCGCTGCAGAAGCTGCAAGACAGGCCAATGAATCTGGCATTACTTCAGGGTCTGAAGAAACAAGTGTAATCAACACTTGAACATCACAAAGGTAATCTTCAGGAAACAGGGGCCTAAGTGCCCTGTCTATGAGTCGGCTTATCAAGATTTCATAATCGCTGAGCCTTCCTTCCCTTTTGAAAAAAGAACCCGGAATCCTTCCTGCAGAAGCAAATTTTTCTTGGTAATCAACAGAAAGCGGGAAAAAATCCTGTCCCTCACGTGGTTCCTTGTTGGCACATACGGTGGCGAGCAATATGCAATTGCCTTGCCTGACTGTGACTGCACCGTCTGCCTGACGGGCAAGACGTCCAGTCTCTATGGTAACGATCCTGCCATTGCCAAGATCGAAACTTGATTGGATTGGTTGTTGTAGCATGATTTCTTTTTTTGGATTGTTCCAAAAAGCAATATTCCCAACGAAAGGTTGGGAATAATACAATTTATGTGATGGTTTATTTCCTCAAGCCCAGTCTTTCCAAGAGGGCGCGATAACCAGTAATGTTATGCTTGCTGAGGTATGAAAGCAGTCTTTTACGTTGACCAACCTTTCTCATGAGTCCCCTGTGGGTGGAGAAATCTTTTTTATTGGCTTGCAGATGCTTGGAAATTTCATTGATTTCTTCGGTAAGCAGGGCAATCTGTGCGTCAATAGATCCTGTGTTTTTGGCATTTCCACCGAATTCCAATACGATTGAGGCTTTTTTTTCTTTTGTTACGGTTGACATCTCAGTTTTTTTTGATTCATCTTTAGTTTTACATCGAAAATTTGATTGCAAAGGTAACAAAAATATGTGAATTACCAAGAAATGAAGAGTCCAATATGCATTATTGTTATTCCATGTATTTGGTTTTCAAGCCATAAAGCAACAAAAAGAAGGCCCCACTGATTCCATAATACAATGAAAATGCCTGTCCCAATAGGTTCCCTGTGCCAAAAACAAGCAGCGGCGTGATTACCGAAATCAGAATCCCCAATACATACAGCCTGAAACCGTTTTTCTTGAGCCTCAACATCAACCAGGCTCCAACAAGTGTCAACAAATTATAAACCAAGTTGAAAAAGCTGTAATCGCGCATATTGGAGGGAGTATTTGCGTTGGCTACATCAGACAAAATCCTGTCCATCGAAGTGCGCATAGATGGGTCTTTCATGGCCATTTGTTCGAAAGCAGTTTCCCAATTGTCCATTGCCAAAGTGGTACTGCTGGTCAATCCATCAGGATTGGCCAAACCGGAAATGGCGGAAAAAGACATATAAACGCTGCCAAACAGGGTCAAGTAGCACAGGATTGTTAGGAACTTCGGGCGCATTGCTGAAACAGGCTGTCTGGCACCTTGCTCATCCATAGAAAAAATTTTTACGAAGGTAATAAGAACAATTCACCACTCAGATGTATTTTACATGGGTATGCACCAAAATTTGCACATTGTTGTTCCGGATATCCCTGTTCCGGCGGATTCCGATTCGGCCAGGGATATTTTTTTCAGGATCAAGGCTTTGCATGGGGCTGGAATAGGCATTCATTTGCATTGTTTTGACTCCGGCCATGGTGAAGCCGTTGATTTGGAACCTTATTGTGCTAATATTAGGTATTACGATATGCATGAAACCAAGGGTTTACTTAATTTGCAGGCAGTTCCCCAGGCTGTTGCCTCCAGATCAAATCTGGAGTTGGCTGAAATCCTTTTTGCTGACGATTTTCCCATTTTATATGAAGGTCTGTCAACAACATTTCCCGCTTTCTTGAAAGTTCAGGAAAAAACAAAACAACAATTTATCACTTCCCATCGCAACGAAAGTCTCTATCATAAAAGTTTGGCTTCTCTGACACCCTGGGGGAGCAAAAAAATATCATATCACATTGAGGGCTGGAAATTTGAACAATACGCAAAAAAAATAAGCGAAAATCCGCAGATCAAATGGATCAATGCTCCTGCTTTTTACGGCGAGGGAGATTTTTCTTTCACTGAAAAGATGGGCAGTTTCTGCCTCTTTTATGGCCAATTATCCGACAGGGAAGTTGAATATGCTGCACTTTGGTTGTTGGAGAATATTTTCAATGAACTGGAAATCCCGTTTGTCATAGCCGGTAACAATCCATCAACACAATTGGAACAGGCCGCTCATCTGCGGTTGCATACCTGCCTTGTTGCAGAACCCGGCAGTAAAGAAATGGATGAATTGATCAAAAAAGCCCAGGTGGTGATGCTTCCATCCTTTATTGACAATCAACAGCCAAACAATTTGTTGCGGGCGTTGTCCTATGGCAAACATCTTCTCACCAACCCCAAGGCATTGGGCCTTTCAGGATTGGGAAATTGGTGCGCCATTGCTGAAACACCGGAGCAATTCAAGGAAAAAACAGCATCCCTTTTCAAGCAAGCTTATACAGAAGAGGAACACAACAGCAGAAAAAATGCCATCAGCAATTTATTCAATGATGGGACTAAAGCAGAAGAATTGATCAAGACATTAAGCTTGCATTATCAATGACTTGACCAGCTTCAGTTTTGATTACCCTTGCCGGATATTTGTGTATAACATTATAATCATGGGTTGCCATAACCACGGCAGTTCCGAGTTCCTTGCTGATTTGGAAAAGCAATTTCATGATTTCATCAGTTGTTTCAGGATCCAGATTGCCCGTTGGCTCATCAGCTAAAATCAGCCTAGGAGAATTCAACAAAGCCCGGGCGATATCCACCCGTTGTTGCTCACCACCAGATAGTTCGTAGGGGTATTTGAAGCCTTTGGTCCGGAGCCCCACCTTCTCGAGCACATCATCAATTTTATTCTCAATCTCTTTCGCATCCTTCCATCCGGTGGCATGCAATACGAATTTCAGGTTATCGTGAATATTCCTATCTGTGAGCAACTGAAAATCCTGAAAAACGATGCCGATATTCCTTCTTAAAAAAGGAACTGTTTTCCAAGTCAAGCCAGAAAGATCAAATCCGGCGACCTGCGCTTGGCCCTCCTTCAATGGAAGTTCGCCATAAAGTGTCTTCAATAAACTTGACTTTCCTGTTCCGGTTTTACCGACAAGGTAAACAAACTCACTTTTTGAAACTGCAATATTGACATCTGACAAAATCAGGGAAGCACCCTGATAAATGTTTGCATTCGCTATGGATAAAACAATATCAGACATGAGATAAGTTTATGCTGTGAAATTGAAAATATCCCCTTTATAGTGGATGTCAAGTGATTTTTGGTCTGCATCCTCCACACGGCCAATGATTCTGGCTTCCACACCAAAACCTTCTGCAATTTGAATCATGGCATTGGCCGATTCCGGATTGGTATAGATTTCCATCCGGCAACCCATATTGAAAACCTGAAACATTTCTCTACTGTCGGCCCCACTGGCTTTGGCAACCAAATCAAAAACAGGCGGCGGGTCGAAAAGATTGTCCTTGACCACTTTCATGGGTGAAGGGAGATACTTCAAACATTTGGTCTGACCACCACCGCTGCAATGTATCATGCCGTGAACCTCATCGAACATGGATTCCAGGATATTCTTGATGATGGGTGCGAAAGTTCTTGTTGGGCTGAGCACCAATTTGCCGGCATCAACCTCAAAACCAGGAATGTCAACAGATTCGGTAAGTCTATGCTTTCCTATATAGACAACATCCGATGACAACCCCGGATCAAAAGACTCTGGATATTGTGTTGCATAGGTTTTGGCAAACATGTCATGCCTGGCACTTGTCAGACCATTACTCCCAATTCCACTGTTATAGTTTTGCTCATATGAAGCCTTTCCAAAACCGGCCAATCCAACAATAACATCACCCTGCTTTATTTTTTCATTGGTGATGAGTTTGTCTTTGGGCCAACGGGCCATCATAGTTCCATTTACTGCAACCGTTCTGACCACATCCCCCACATCTGCAGTTTCTCCTCCAAGGTAGTTGATTTGCACCCCAAAACCCTTCAGTTCATTGAATAATTCATTGGTGCCATTGATGATTGCTTCTAACACCTCTCCGGGTATAAGCCGCTTGTTCCTGTCAATGGTAGAATTGAATACAATTTTGTCGTACACACCAATGCATAGCAAGTCGTCCAAGTTCATCACCACCGCATCTTGTGCAATTCCCTTCCAAACCGACAAGTCACCTGTTTCTTTCCAATAGAGGTAAGCCAAAATGCTTTTGGTTCCTGCACCATCTGCATGCATGACATTAACATGGGTATCGGTATCAGAAAGCAAATCGGGGTACACTTTGCAAAAAGCATGTGGATACAATCCCTGATCAAGCTGACTGACAGCGGCATGAACTTCCTCTTTTTGGGCAGAAACTCCCCTTTGCTGATATAAACTCATTGTTGATTGACTGTAGGCAAAACTACTTAAATTTGCGATTCTTATGCAAGTCCATTTTCAAACTGGCAGCCTGCCCAATATCAAGAATGCAATCGTTACCATTGGCACATTTGACGGTGTCCATCAGGGTCATCGGGCAATATTGGACCGGCTGAAAAAACTTGCCCAAGAAATGCAGGGTGAATCTGTTGTCATAACATTTCATCCCCATCCCAGGAGAATTTTGAAGAATTCAGAGGCCCCATCTATGCTGACCAGCCTTGATGAACGGATTGAACGCTTCCAGGAGTTGGAGATAGACCATTTGGCAATCATCCCTTTTGATCATGAATTTGCCGCCCTCTCTGCAGAAGCTTACATCAATGATTTCCTCATAAAACACTTTAAACCCAAAGCCATAGTCATCGGCTATGACCACCGGTTCGGGAAAGGACGCGCCGGTGATTTCAGGATGTTGGAAGAGGCAGGTAAAACTGCTGGATTTCTCGTCTATGAGATTCCTGAGCACATGTTGAACCAATCCAAAGTGAGTTCCACACAAATAAGGCACTACCTACTGGAAGGTAATGTGGTTATGGCAAAAGAGCTGCTGGCATATCCCTATCAGCTGAGGGGAACTGTTATAGAAGGCGACAAGCTGGGCAGAACAATTGGATTTCCAACTGCCAATCTGGCCATTACCGATAACGATAAACTCATACCCGCCTCGGGGGTATATGCCGTAAAAGTTACACTATTGAAAGACCATTTGCAAAGGCATGAAATAGGTATGATGAATATCGGATATCGCCCAACCGTAAACGGTAAAGAGAGACGGATTGAAGTCCATCTCTTTAATTTCAATGAGGATATCTATCATGATACATTATTGGTTGAGCTGATTTTCCATACACGCAAGGAAATGAAATTTGATGGGATAGCTTCCCTGAAAGAGCAACTCCAGAAAGATAAGCAGATGATCACAGAACTACTGCAGAGCAATTAACCGGGCAACATAATCTTTACTGCCAGTTCACGCAACAACCCATCATCATCCGTATCGGCACGACCAATACCAAGACTTTTTCCATTGCTATCGGCCAATAGAATGAGAACCTTTTCAATTTCCTGAAAATTAAAAACCTGTAATGCCTGCGCATATTGCCTTGCGATGAATCCCCTTATACCAAGTGCATTGCCTATGGCATTTTCATCCTTGGTTCCCAATGCAGCAGCAATGTACAATTTGCTGAAAAACGAATAGAGTGTTGGAAGAACCAACTGAATTGGCGCAGCTTTGGGATTAGCTGAAAAATAATTCAGGATATTCAATACCCCGGGAAGGTCTTTTCGGGCCATAGCAGCCTGCAATTCAAATACATTAAAATCCTTGCTCACCCCAACATATTCTTCGATTTCGTGCTCAGTAATCTTCTTTTTGCCCTGCAGGTTGACTGTCAATTTTTCAATCTCATTTTCAATACGTTGCAAATCGTTCCCAATATGATCTACAAGTATGTGTAGTGCTTTGGGCTGGATTTCCAGACCTTTCTCCTTGATCATCGATAAGGCCCATTCTGGCAGTTCGTTGTCATAGAGTTTTTTGGTGGAATACAACACTGCCTTTTGTTTCACTACTTTGGCCAACTTGCCACGTCCATCCAGCTTTTTTTCCTTGTGAGCAACAACAAAAAGTGTGGAATGCAGTGGATTTTCCAGGTAGGTTTCGAGCTTTTCAATATCGCGCAGCTGTTGGGCTTCTTTAAGGATAACAACCTGCCTTTCTGAAAACATGGGATATCGTTTGCAGGCATTGATCACTTCCTCAACTTTGGAGTCTTTACCATAAAAAACTGTCAAATTGAATCCGGCCTCCTCCGCAGAGAGAATTTTTTGCTCTGCATAAGCAGTTATTTTATCAATGTAATAGGGTTCTTCACCTTCCAACCAGTAAACAGGATGAAATGCGCCTCTTGCCCAATCTGAAGTGATTTGCCCGATATCCATCAGAAAATACTGTTTGACATTAGAATTGAACAAAGTTCAATGAAAAAATACGAAAAATGCATTTTAACAACCTATATATACAAAAGAGGTGCTTTTTTCATTTCCTTTGTAGTGCACAGTAAGGAATTTCAAATTTTTCACCAATAAAGATTCACATGAGCACAAACATTTCCAACTCCGGTAGCTATGGCAGCCAACCCAAAAAAGACAATAAGCCGGCAATTATCATCCTTCTGCTGATTGCGTTGGTGGGATCATGGATTTATTTTCTTTATGCACGCAATGAGTCGAATGCGGTCATATCCGAGAAAGATGCACAATATGCTTCTCTGGATTCAAGCAAAAATGCTGTTCAAAAAGAATATGATGATGCCATTGTAAGGCTGCAGGAACTCACTGCTTCCAACAATGGACTTGACAGTCTGGTTAAGACCAAAGACAGTGAATTAAGCATTTTGAAAGGGAAATTCAAATCCTTGGTGGGAAAACAAAATGCAACTTCAAAAGATCTGGCTGAAGCCAAAAAACTGGTAGGAGAATTGAATGGCAGGATCGATGAATACATTCAGGAAATCAACCGTTTACAAGCAGAAAATCAACAGCTCACGATTGACAAGCAAAACCTGACCACGGAAAATAAAACCTTGAATACCAACCTCAACAACACTGAAATGGCCAGGAAAGAGGCAGAAAACAAAGTTGATGTGGGTTCAACACTGCATGCTTCGGGTTTCAATATTGTTGCCATTAATGTAAGGAACTCAGGAAAAGAAAAATCAACAGCTTCTGCCAAACGTGCCGACAAATTGAGAATTTCATTCAATCTTGACGAAAACAGGATAGCCACAAGCGGAACCAAACAACTGTTTATCATTGCCAAGGATCCTACAGGAAAAGTAATTGCTGAAGAGGCTTTGGCTTCCGGAAAAATCAATACCAGGCAAGATGGACAAATTGATTACACCACCAAGATTGATGCTGAATACAAACAGGGTGAAGCCAAAGGAATTAATTTTGATTTGACCCAGGCAGACAAATACATCAAAGGGAACTATTCAATCATCGTTTACCAGAATGGATTTAAAATTGGTGAAGGTGTAGCAATTCTGAAATAATCTCATACGCAATCTGTAAAAGGGCAATCAATGATTGCCCTTTTTTTTATAGCAAGGCTCTGAACTGTGCACGCCCCAAATGAATGATCCTATTGGATGTACCCATTGCCCTGCCTTCATAATTGATTCCCAATTCCATATACTCGCCTATTCTTCTGGTCAGATCAAGATTCCAGATTTGATTCCTTCCGGGTTGCAGCCCTTCAAGCATCATGTAACCAACAGCTGTCGCCACTTGCCCATCGTACCTGATGCTTGTTGATCCAATCTTTACTGAGATAGCTGTTTTATTGAAAAAATTGTACTTCAAATCCATGCCAACAGATGATAAAATGGCATCTTCGCGATCAGCATTGTTTTTTTGGTCACGTTTGAAGTATGCCTGAATGCGCAAATCAGTTCCTTGGGTGAATGCAATTCTCGGTTCTATGGATTCGGCTGCAATATGGTAATTCCGGTTGTTGAATCCTGGGGTCTCCAATACATTATTCTTTTTCCGCAAAATCAACTCTAGAGAAATCTTTTTGAACCAGTTGCTCCGCAATCGTAGGTTAAGGTCAGACAATCTTCGGGTTTCAAAACCAAAAGACAGGAAAGCTTTATTGGAGGTAGACAAATAGTTCAAATCAAAACCCCATCGCTGACTCAATTTGTTGAAAGATAAAGTGTGACTTTGGATTTGGTCGAAACTGATCTGTGTTGTATCCTCTACAATGGATGCAAAAGGATACAATTCCCGTTTTTCAGCAGCAAGGCTTTTACGGTTAACCTGTAAAGTGGATTGCCAAAATAGTCTTTTCAGAATGGAAGAGAAAAAATCATCCTCTTTTTTCCGAATAGCAATGACCGGATTGACCACAAAACTATAGTTGAACTGAAGATAGTCGGTTCTGACAAACTCATTGGTCGGTGTAAAAAGCCTGATAAATTTGGCTTGATCCCTGAATTGTGACACTTCAAATTCATTCAGTTGTTGCACACCATCATTGTTGTAATCCAACCACGCAAATTCCCCTTGCCCTGCGGGCACTTCAAAATAGATAAAATCCTTACGGGGTTCCTGCCCGCCGCCCAATTCATACAAGACCGATCCAGTAATACCTCCCCTCCACCAATCGGCATTATATTCCCCTCTACCCAATAAACTGGATCCGTTGCCTGCAGCATTGTTATAGTCCGAGCTTACCAGCTTACGGTATGTGGCATTGATTTTTAACTGATGGTGTTGGTTTGAGAGCCAATCTCCATAAACATTAAAATTCCTGCTTTTGTCGATCGAAACCATTTTACCATCCATTGGCAATTGATCAGCCCGAGTGAAATACCGCATTCCCCATTTGTCTATCTTCTCCGGATTGGAAACGGTTTGCAACATCAGGTTTTGAAATGAGAAACTGGATGGTGTCAGTATTGCACCCGTAATGGTTTTGGAGATATTCCTTTCCAAAGTATATTTTACGCCAAACTCCTGATTGCCCAGTTGGGGTAATCTTCTGGATACATCGATAATTGGCTTCAGGAATTGTCCTTTTTTAAATTGGTCTTCTGATTGTGTTATAGCAAAAATGTTGTTTACAGTCCATAACTTGTTTATCATCCGTTGCTGCAAGCGGTGCCGGGTGCCTTTGAAATCCACATCCCGGAAATATCCCGCAACATCATAATCCAATTGCCCTCCCGTTTTATTTTTAATGCCTATTGAACCGGTAATGATACGTTCGTTTGCCGGAGGTACGATAATATCCAAACCCCAATCTCGATAAAATTCCACACTCCGGAGCCTCTCAACTGGCTTGAACCTTGCATCTGTAAATTCAAATCCTCCAAGAGCAGATAATGCATATTTTTTTTGATTTTGCGAGGGGGATGATGATTTCTTAACAACAAACCTACCTGCGAAACCAGTATTATCATCATCATTTCTACTGGAAAAACGATTCAAATCGAAGCTACTGACCGCAGCATCTGCATCAACAGCCCAGCCTTTCTCATCTTTCCAGTTAGCTGTAACACTGAACACTTTTTGTTGTTTGGGAGCAACTAACAGCACCACAGGAGCGAAGCGTCCATTGGATTTTCCGCTTATCGGATCAGGTGCAACCCACTTATACACTTTACCATTCGCACGTTCAAGCTGATCCAATACATAGTCGCCATTACCTTCACCCAAATCTGAAAATGACAAGGCATACAGATCATTGGCCTTATTCTTTTCATAGACATATACGGTATCTTTCAAGGTGCCTGATATTAGGGTATCCACTTTCCGATAGAGAATCTTTCCGGTATAAAATGAATCTGGAATGGCCGACGGGAAATAAGCCGACCGACTATTATCTCCTATTGCTGACAAAAATTGTTTTTGTGAACTGTTGAGTGTTTGGTTGATTGGAGAATTCTTTGCATCAGCATTGCCAAAATAGCCCAGCGTTACTTGCATAGATTTACCAACAGTGATTTTTTCATTCAAGATGAATTGAGCGTTCAAATAATTCCTGTCTGCGTATTCAAAATCAACCTGAATGCGCTTGTCCTTGGAAATCATTTGATTGGGCATGAAGGTGATCTCTGCCGTATTGTAATTGATAATGTAATCATGATCTTCTCCCCGCTCCATCATGACACCGTCAATATAAACCCGTTCTGTACCTGCCAGCACAATAAAAAATAATTCCTGATTGGCCCCTTTCAGTCTATAGGGACCTTGATTGCCTTCAATACCCTGAAATACATTGGTGGTGAATTTACCCTTTGCAACTGCCCCACTGGCCAGCAAATTCCCTGATCGGCCATGTCCTAATCCATGTTCATGCTCCAATGAAACGCCCTGAAGCCTTTTGTAGAAATTCAAATAATAAAGCTGTTTTTGCCTGATATCCAGATCGCCCAAAGACAGTTTCCATTTTGCTTTTGAAAATTGGATATATACTTGGTCAAATTCATTAAGGTTTTGGGTATTTCCATCTGGCTGAATGGGGATATTGTTATCAGCAATTGCAGCATTAAGCAGGATACTGTCACCCATATAACCACTGAACTGCAGATTCAAACTTGAATTCAGAATCGCATCCTGACGGTTTCCAAAAGAGAGCGACCTTCCTATGCTGCCATAGGATTTGAGTTTGCCAAAATCAAATGGTTTATCCTTATTATCCGTTTTCAACAATTGTGCAGCGGGTAAATTGTACTTGTAAAAGATACTGTCAAATGACCTGCGCTGAAATGGGGAAGCCAAATTGACTTGAAACACCCGATAACTAATTTCGACAGTTTGACTGACAGGTCTCGTATTCCAAATCAGAAATGAATTAATCGGATCTAATCTATAGTTAGCAGGATCGATTCCAGGGATATGCAAGGAATGGGGAATAATGCTCAATGAATCAATCTGAAGGGTGTCGCCAACAACATGCAACCTTTTATACCTGATATTGGAGTCCCCTTGAGCAACAATTATTCCACTACAACTTAAGAAAAGCAGTAAGCATAAAATTTTCAATAAATCCACACATTTAGAGGAAATAAATAAACTAAAGATACCGCTTTGGCAAGTGTTATCAAAAAAAATGCATCCCTGTTGGGACGCATCCTTATTCAAGAAGAATTTTAAATATTTATTCGCCGGAAAGACTCGACTGAAGATATTCCCTATTTAAACGGGCAATATTCATAACAGAAATCTCCTTTGGACATTCCGCTTCACATGCATATGTATTGGTACAGCTGCCGAATCCTTCCTTGTCCATTTGGGCAATCATGCTCACAACCCTTTGCTTTCTTTCAGGTTCTCCCTGAGGCAATAGGGCAAGATGAGAAACTTTTGCAGATACGAACAGCATAGCTGAAGCATTTTTACAGGCTGCAACACAGGCACCACAACCAATGCAGGCAGCTGCAGCAAAAGCGTCGTCGGCCTTATCTTTTTCTATTGGAAGAGCATTGCCGTCGACAGCATTACCTGTATTCACGGAAATATAACCCCCAGCTTGGATAATACGATCAAATGCTGATCTGCTCACCATCAAATCTTTGATTACAGGAAATGCATTGGCCCTAAATGGTTCAACGGTGATAACATCTCCGTCTTTGAATGCCCTCATATGCAGCTGGCATGTTGTAGTTCCTTTCCAAGGGCCATGAGGCTGGCCATCGATCACCATGGAACACATACCGCATATCCCTTCTCTACAGTCATGATCGAATGCAATAGGGTCATTACCATCGGTAATCAATTTTTCATTCAAGACGTCAATCATTTCCAGGAATGACATTTCAGAAGAAATATCCCTGACGTCATAGGTTTCAAAATGACCCTGATCATTGTTATTTTTTTGGCGCCATACCTTTAACTTAAGATTCATTGAGTAGTGCTGCATATATGATCTGTTTGACGTTAGTTGATTATTTATAACTCCTTTGACTGGGTTTTACAATTTCGTAGTTGAGTGCTTCCTTGTGCAGTTCCCAATTGTCACCTTTATTTTCCCATGCAGCAACATACATATAGGATTCATCATCGCGCAAGGCCTCACCATCAGGTGTCTGATACTCTTCTCTGAAATGTCCGCCACAGCTTTCATTCCTTGCTAGGGCATCCAAACACATCAACTCGCCCAACTCAATAAAATCAGCAACCCTGCCGGCCTTATCAAGCTCAGGATTCATGGCATTGATTTCACCTGGGATGCGCACATCAGACCAGAATTCAGCTTTGAGTGCCTGAACTTCCTGAATGGCCTGCTTTAAACCTTCAGCATTACGGGCCATACCGCATTTGTCCCAAATGATTTTTCCGAGACGTTTGTGGAAACTTTCAACAGTTTGCTTGCCCTTGATAGACATCAGCTTGGAAATTCTGTCGGCAGCCTTCTTTTCGGCTTCAAGGAATGCTGGGTGATCGGTGGGAATTGATTGTGTTCTGATATCGTCAGCCAGATAATTGCCCAAAGTATAGGGGATTACAAAATAGCCATCGGCTAAGCCTTGCATCAGGGCAGAAGCACCCAAACGGTTAGCGCCATGATCACTGAAATTGGCCTCACCAAGCGCATACAAGCCATCAATGGTAGTCTTTAGTTCATAATCAACCCAAAGTCCACCCATTGTGTAATGCACTGCGGGGTAAATGCGCATTGGAACTTCATATGGATTTTCGCCAGTGATTTTGGCATACATGTCAAAAAGATTGCCATATTTTTCCTTCACCACTTCTTTACCCAATGCTGTGATAACCTCAGGAGTTACATCACCCAAATTGCGTTTGCTCACTTCAGCCTTACCATAACGTTGAATAGCAGCTGCATAATCAAGATATACGGCCTGTTTGGATGAGCCAACACCATAACCTGCATCGCAACGTTCCTTGGCGGCCCTGGAAGCTACGTCTCTGGGTACCAGGTTACCGAAAGCAGGATATCTTCTTTCGAGATAATAATCGCGTTCTTCTTCAGGTATTTCATTGGCGGGCCTGTCATCTCCTTTTTTGGTCGGAACCCAAATCCTTCCGTCGTTCCGGAGTGATTCAGACATCAAGGTCAATTTGGATTGATGATCTCCGGATACGGGTATACAGGTGGGGTGAATCTGTGTAAAACAGGGATTCGCAAAATAAGCACCTTGCTTGTGCGCCTTCCAGGCAGCAGTAACATTCGACCCCATAGCATTGGTTGACAGGTAAAACACGTTACCGTAACCACCAGTACACAAAAGAACAGCATGGCCAAAGTGGCGCTCAAGTTCTCCGGTAACCAGATTTCTTGCAATGATACCCCTTGCTTTGCCATCTATGATAACCAATTCCACCATTTCATGTCGGGAATGCATGGTTACAGTACCCAATGCAACTTGACGCTCAAGTGCCTGATAAGCGCCTATCAACAATTGCTGACCGGTTTGACCAGCAGCATAAAAAGTACGTTGCACTTGAGTTCCACCGAATGACCTGTTGCTCAGCAACCCGCCATACTCCCTTGCGAATGGAACACCTTGGGCCACACATTGGTCGATAATATTGGTACTTACCTCAGCTAACCTGTGGACATTTCCCTCACGGGCCCTGTAGTCTCCACCTTTGATGGTATCATAAAAAAGACGATAAACAGAATCACCATCGTTTTGATAGTTTTTGGCTGCATTGATACCCCCTTGGGCAGCAATAGAGTGAGCTCTCCTGGGTGAATCCTGAAAGCAGAAAGCCTTAACCTTATATCCCATTTCACCCAAACTGGCTGCTGCGGAAGACCCCGCAAGTCCTGTACCAACGATGATTACTTCGAGTTTCCTTTTGTTGGCGGGGTTTACAAGCTTTACATTTCCTTTGTACTTTGTCCATTTGGAATCCAAAGGACCGGCAGGAATTTTTGAGTCAAGCATATGAATAGAATTAGGAATTGATTAGAATAAAAGGGTGAATGCACCTTGGATAGTTGGCCAATCCAAATGCATATGGATAGGCATCAGTGCAAAAATCAGGGGAACAGCAACTGAAAAGACTATGCCGGTCTTCCGGATAGACTGATAGTAGTTCTTGGTTATCCAACCCATGGTTTGCGAAGCACTTTGGATGCCATGCAGCAGATGCCAAGACAAAGAAAAACATCCTGCGAGGTAAATGACAACAACGATTGGTTCTGCAAATACATTCCTCATTTGAAGATAGAGGTTGTGGTATTGTACCCCATCGTATTCCACTTCAGTCAAACCTCCGAAACGGGAGGGAACCCAGAAGTGGACCAAATGCACTATCAAAAAGAGAAGAATCAATGTGCCCAAAATTGCCATGGACCTTGAATACCATTTTGAAGTTTTGTTGCCTGCTGTTACAGCATAGCGGGATGTCCTTTTGGCCCTGTTCTGAAATTCCAATTTATACCCTTGGAATATATGCAACAGGAAACCTGCGAATAGTCCAATTTCTGTAACCCTAACCAGAAAATTGGTTCCCATAAAATGGGCTGCCTTATTGAAATTTTCTTCAGGGTTTTCAAAAAACACATTGGCGTTGACATAACAGTGAACCAGCAAAAAAACCACAAGGAAAATCCCGGTCAGTGCCATGACAATTTTTTTGCCAATAGACGATGTGAACAATTGACTCCAGTTCATAATTGTGAAGATTTCTCTCTTTTGAATTGCCGCAAAGTTACGGTACAATGTCTGATTTTTTAACATTGTTTAAGCCCAAGTGATGGAAAAAGGGCAACAAAATTGAAATCTTCAACGAAATCGTTTTCAATTTACCCTATCCTGCGCATCATGAGGTTATCAATTTTGGCATATAAATTCATGGCAGAATATGTCCGCCATTCTTCAACATCGGTCAATAAAACATACCTGTTGACTCCTGCCCTGGTGAAGTCATAACGTGATTGCTCAGGCAACCCCAGCATCGTAACCCAACCTCCTTCATCTGCAATATCTTCATACCACTCTTCATAATAGCAATCATCACTGCTGTGGAAATTCAATACATTTTCTCCGATGAGGATGAATTTGTGGATTCCATGGGCAATCAGACGGTCAATGATCTCGCGCTTCAGGGTCATGACATCATTTTCGATGGCGTCATTCCACTCACCGATAAATTCAATGATGGCAAAACCCAATTCATAATCGGCAAACAAAACCTTCAAATACAAGGTCTGTGACCCGAAATCATCCCATTGGGGGTGGATATAATAGTTATATACGGTTTGAGTGAATTGGAATTCAGAGTATTCCCTGCCAAAAAAAGGCGATCGGGCATCTTCTTCCGCCATGTACAAATGACGCCAATTGTAATATGGTTCTATAGCATGCATCTGATTATTTTCATTTCAAGGCTTCCATTGCCTGTTTGACGGTACCATAGCGAAGCAACATTGCTTTTGCATTATCATAGTCGTCAATACCCGCTTTATACATCAACATTTTGACCCCCCTGTCTACAAGTTTATCATTGGTCAATTGCATATTGACCATTTTATTGTCTTCCACCCTACCCAACTGTATCATTACAGCCGTCGAAATCATGTTGAGCACCAACTTTTGCGCTGTTCCGCTTTTCATGCGGGTGCTGCCAGTAACAAATTCAGGACCTACCGGTACTTCAACCGGATATTCAGCAGCAGCAGCCAATGGTGAATGCAAATTACAGGTAATACAACCGGTAACAATACCTGCTTGCCTGCATATGGAAATCCCTCCAATGACATAGGGGGTGGTGCCGCTGGCAGCAATTCCCACAACAGCATCTTTCCCGGTTATTTTATGTTCCTGCAGATCAATCCAGGCCTGGTTGCGGTCATCCTCAGCAAATTCAACAGCTTGGAACATCGCGCCCATTCCACCGGCGATGATGCCAATGACCAATCCTTGTGGCACCCCATAAGTGGGTGGACATTCCGAGGCATCCACAACACCCAGTCTCCCACTGGTACCAGCTCCGATATAAAAAAGTCTTCCTCCAGAGACCATCCGCTCCGCAATAGCATCAACCAAAGCATTGATTTGTGGGATGGCCTGTTGCACTGCTGCGGGTACTTTCTGGTCTTCCCGATTGATGTTCTCCAGTATCTCCTGGGTGGTCATGTGCTCGAGGTTTCTGTAAAGGGAGTCACTTTCAGTTATTCTGTCAGTCATAACTATTTTTTCATCTTGAAAGTCAATTCAACCGGCATGGTAAGCAGCCAAACCATTCATGGGCTGTTTCATGATTACCCCCAGGGTGAAACCGTATATTTTGCAAAGTTCTGCAATTTTATCCTTGAAATGAAATGCAATGCTGCCAACAAAATGAATGGGATATTGGTTTTTCCCGGCATAACTGGTTAAATGCTGGTCGAAAAAATCCCTAAATCCATCTTCAATTATGTTTTCGATCATAAAATGCCCCCTGTTGGCAGACAGAAACCTGGCAAAAGAAGCAAGATAGCGGTTCGCAAATGGTTCTTTGTATACCCTATGCAAAATCTCTTCCTTGTTGGTGTCAAACTGGCTGGTGAATGCCGCCATCAATTCTTGGTCGAATGTTTGGTATAAATAATGTTGTACCACTTTTCTGCCCAAATAGGCTCCACTGCCCTCATCACCAAGCACATATCCAAGCCCGGGCGAATTGGATATGATTTTTTTGCCATTAAACTGACATGAATTGGAACCTGTACCCAGAATGCAGGCTATACCTGGCCCATCACCACATAAGGCAATAGCAGCACCCATCAGATCATGTGTTACGTGTATGGATGCATCGGGAAAGAGTTGCCGAAGTGCTTTGGCAACCACATTCGCTTTGGCACGGGTTTTGCACCCCGTTCCATAATAGTGCACTGTCGAAACTTTTTTGTTGAAAAGCGAAGCGGGGAATTCATTCAAAAGCAGATCATGAATTTTGTTCATGTCCATGTGGTACGGACTGATCCCCGTTGTAAAAAATGATCGGGATCCCCCCTTCCCTACCAATCTCCACTCCGTTTTTGTAGCGCCACTGTCTGCTATGAGTTTAAATTCTGTCATTTTTCGAGTTATTTCATCAACTTTGCTTCATAATCTGGTCCAACAATGACAACCAACAAAAAAACCAATGCTACCCTTCCGCTGCTTTTTTCCATTGCTGTTGCCATTGGCATGCTGATTGGCTACAAATTACACAGCAATATGCCAATGACGAAAAGTTTTTTCTCGTCTAAGCAGAAAAACAATTTGGATGAAGTGTTGGATATTATACACAAACGTTATGTGGACAGCATCGTATCAGACTCAATCAATCAAATTACCATCCAAACAGTCCTGTCTTCCCTGGATCCGCATTCCAATTTCATTCCTGTTGCTGATTTGCAGGAGATGAATGAAGATCTGGAAGGCAGATTCGAAGGGATTGGAATTGAATTCAACATATTCAATGATACTGTTCATGTTTTATCGGTCATGAAAAACGGACCTGCTGAAAATGCAAGGCTCGAAGTTGGAGACCGCATCATCAGCGTTAATGACAGTTCAGCTGTAGGATTGACCAATAGCGATCAATTCAGAAAATGGGTAAAGGGCCCTGGCGGTACACCAGTGAATTTGGAATTGGTAAGAGATGGTTCAAAAAAGTTCCAGCAGGTGATCAGAGGCAGCATCCCAATTACATCAATTGACGCCCATTATATGATTGACAAGGAAGCCGGATACATCCGGCTGAACCGTTTTTCAGGAAACACCTACAAGGAGTTCATGCAGGCCATGGAATATTTGAAATCATTGGGATTGAAAAAACTGATTCTCGATCTCAGGGATAATGGCGGCGGCATTTTGGAAGAGTCCGTTGATATTGCGGATGAATTCATCAGTGGAGACAAACTCATCGTTTATACGGAAGGGGTACATAATCCCAAAAAGGAATACCGGGCAAAAAGACCAGGCATCTTTGAAGAAGGGGAAGTTATCATCCTGATGAATGAAGGGTCAGCATCAGCCAGTGAGGTACTAGCTGGAGCACTTCAGGACCATGATCGTGCGCAAATAGTTGGCAGAAGAAGCTTTGGGAAAGGATTGGTTCAGGAACAATTTTCACTTTCTGATGGCTCCGCACTGCGGTTGACAACTGCGAGGTACTATACCCCTTTGGGAAGAAGTATTCAAAAATCATACGAAGCAGGTACAGAAGCCTACCACATGGAAGCCTTGACCAGAATGCACGGCAACCCCGTCAAAAAGGAAGCTGATTCCTTGTATGCGTCACGTGCAAAGTCATACAAAACGCCTAAAGGCAAAATCCTGTATGATGGTGGTGGCATAATGCCTGACGTGGTTAAGGACAGGGACCCTGTGCTGTATGATTCAACTTTGTCCCAATTGTTTACAGATAACCTGCTTGGCAATTTTGCTTACCGGAGATATATAGCGGATAAGGGTAAGATAAAAGAGTTCAAAACTCATGAAGCCTTTTTAGAAAAATTCGATTCGGAGTCAAGGTTGATTCCAGAACTTTTTCAATTCGGCAAAGAATCAGGAAGGCAATTGAAGCCCCTCAGCAAATCAGGAAATGCATACATTGCAAACAGGATAAAGGCACAAATTGCCCGCATCGCCTGGGATGAATCAGCATTTTTCTATATACTTAACAGTGAAGATTTGGTCTTTCAAGAAGCAATCCGCCTATTGCAATGATATTTTTTTCTTGATGAGATAGATCTGTGAGCTGCAGGTACCCGGACGCTTTAATGCCATAAAGTTTGAGCTAAGTCCTTGCCATATGGCAGGAAAAATCTTCATTTTACCTGACTTGTACTTTTCACTCAGGAGACTGACATAAAAAGAGTCGAACCACATGGGCAATATTCGGGTTATTTCCAAGCCATGCAATGATAGCAAATGTTTCAATGATTGGGGGTTGAAATGATGCAGGTGTCTTGGTACATCATAAGCAGCCCAATATTGACCATAATGATGTGCATCGTGTGAAAGATGATTGGGGACTGCAATAATCATTAGCCCATTGTCATCCATCAAATCAGCCAACCGAGCAACTGTTTTATGCAATTCATGTACATGTTCCAGCACATGCCAAAGGGTGATCACCTGATATGATCCTGTTGCCAATGATTCCAACATGGCCGGTTCATAAACTGGTTGATTTATCAAGCTGCTGGCCCGACTTCTGGCAGACTCATCCGGCTCTACCCCTGTAACGTCCCAACCGGCAAGTTTCATTTCATGGAGAAAAGCACCCGTTCCACAACCGTAATCAAGTATCTTTCCTTGGGTTTGGCCTGCATCTTGATGTTCAATCAACTTGCGTTTATTGGCCAATGCAATTTTCCTAACCCGCTGATACACTTTGTTAAACAAACCCTGGTTGCTGTCTGTATGAGATATGTAGGCATCTGATTGGTAATAAACACCAATTTGATCGGGAACAGGGGGATTTAATGTATACAAGGCTGAGCAAGTTCTGCAGGCAAACAGTTGGAAAATCTCACCGGAAACGGAGTGGTCTTTGACAACAAGACGTTCAAACACCTCTAACCCATTACAAATAGGGCATATTATTTCATTAGCCATGCAGGTTATTTCAATATGATATGAGTTGATGAAGGTTGCAGCGGGTTCAGGGGGCTATACAGTGGTTGGAAAAGGCTGAAGTTCCCCATAAAAAACCTTGTAGCCAACAAGGCAATAACCAATAGAAACAAAATCAGTGCTCCTCGTTTCCATCCTGTGAAGAATGCCCGGGATTTCTTTTCTTCGAAATATTCTTCCATTTCAGCCAAAGTCTTCTCCTGCTCACCTACTATGACTGCGTGGTCAATTTTCTCCCGGATTACATGTCTGTACCGGACATCTGTATGCGTTACAGTAGCATGACTTTTTTGGTGAAAGACAATATCGCCATGTTCACTTAGGGAAAAAAAACCCAATCCCTGCCATTCAAGCCTGCCCTCAGCTTCAAGCCTTGATTTCATTTCCTCTCCCAAATCATTCAATTGCACTTGCAGTTGTTCATCATCCAAGCCCACATGCTTTTGAATGTATTTCAATTGGGTACCAGGAACGATATCCTCCCATTGGTCAAACCGAATGACATAGGAAAAAGGCAAAATTTTTTTTCCGATAAAATCATTGATGGCTGGAATCCTGCAGAGGTTGAGTTGTCCCAAACCAGGTATATGGACTGAGCCATTCAGGGTAAAATACCGGTAAAGAAGCTGAGGCAACTGATTGGGCAGCATATTAATTCAATCCTTTTTGTTAAAAACATAGCGAACACCGGCCAGGAAATTGAATCCGAAAGAAGGATACTGGTTCCAGCGCAGGTAGCGCGTATTCGCAATATTATTCAAATCAATCCATAGTGCCCACTTTTTATTCAATTTGTATTCCACACCCATGCTGATATCTGCGGCATCTTCAAGTTTGATATCCGTATTCACAGCGGATTGTGTCATTGTGCCACTCCACAAAATCGTAGCGAATTTGGCTTTTAGTGGTTTTAATGGAGACCATTCCAACTTGAACGACAATTCCAGAGGGAGCAACCCGTACGCTTCATCATAAACCTGTTGCTTTTGGAATGAATATCCTTTAACAGAGGAATTAAACCTCAATGCATTATTGAAGACATAGGACAGATTTCCTTCAAGCATGATGGCATCCAAAGCAGATTCATTCAACATCCTGAAATCCTTACCCAACAATCCCTGGTTAGCAAACAAGGGCATATTGGCGAATCTAGTGAAACCCGATTTGACCGACAATTGCAAACCCTTTGTACTGAACAAATCAAAACCGGCATATACCTGTCGTTCATGAAATACTGACAAAGAATCCAAAGGCAAAACAAAAGGATTGATATCAATGATTTTTTGCATGGAGTTAATATCCAACAAATTGGATATTCCCGCCTTGACACGCAATCCGGATTCTGGGAATGTATATGCAAGCAAGAGGTCAGGCAAAACAGCAATTTTCTTGTTTTTCAGCACAGGTATAATCCCACCTTTTAGCGTGACCAGTCCCCTTGCATATTGAAGAGCCAAAGGCAACTGGACCAGCGGGGTTGCCTCCAACTTTGTTCCTGCTTTGTTGAGTTGTGTTGCTCGCACATCAAAAGCCGACTGCAATTGAAGATGAGATGAGACATTATATGAAAGCGGCATCTTGAACGCTATTCCGTACTCCGCAACATCTTTATTGGAAGTAAGATAATCGAAGCGCAGAGAAGGTGTAAATATGGCTTGTCCTTCAGATCCTGATATATGCTCATAAGATGCACCGGCAAAAACATGATGATAGTTTTGCCGGATATCTGTTGCTGGCAGACTTATGCTGTTATGATCAAACCCATATAACCGGTAAGCATCATAATTATATCCTGCAAAAAAATCTGCAACCTGGTGCTCGTTGATGAGGCTTCTGTATTTGGCCATCAAAGAGGAATTGGCATATTGCTGATCAGGCATTTTTCCTTTAGCCGACAAATGGTCCAAATGAACCGCAAATTGGTCCTTCTTGTAGTTTGAGGTATAACTTACAGCAGCAAATGGATTTTGCACATTTCCATAACCCAACTTGGCATATAATCCCGTTCCACTCCTGTCATCTTTGTCAGCACTATATGCAAGGGGTTTCACTTCCAAAGGTCCAATATCTGTTTTAAACAAAAATGGAGTGATGGCATATTTGAATTGGTATCCTGAAGTGTCTTTGGCGGGAGGTTCAGCCCTGAATTCTATTTTGCCGGTCCTGACAATACTGGGTTTGAATGTTGCCGTTATATTGATCTCCTCTTTTTTGCTTCGGTCGATTTGTGCATTCGTTGCTGAAGATGCAGTCAACAGCAGCAATAAAAAAAATCCTGCAAGCCTTGGATAGTAGTGATTATTTTGAAGTGGCATCTTTTTCCATTTTTTCGACCTGTGATAAAAGATTCAAGGCTTCCTGATTCAATTCCGTAATGTTACAGTTGTCAACAACACTTTTTAAGGTTGCTCTGGCATTGAAGAAATCCTTTTGCGCTATGAAAACCTGACCAATCAGGATATATGCTTTTGTAATCCAATATTCATAAGAGCCTGATTTTTCTATGGCTTCAGTTGCGAGTTGTTCAGCCTGTTCAATATTGCCCGACAAGAACTGATTCAGCGCAAGTTGGTATTTCGCTTCTGCGGCCAATGCCGCTTTATTATTAAGCACTACTGCCCTGAAATTGGCATTGGAGGATGTCCAGGATTGGGATGATTGTTCCGCATATCCCAGAACCATCTGGGCAAATGATTTGTCATCTCCATTGCTGGCATTGTTATCCAAAATATGCCTTGCTGCCTGGCGTCCTTCATTCCATTTTTTCAATTGAAAATAAGATCGGATTTCCCCCCTTTGAGCTTCCAGAATGACTTCCGCATTGGTTGAAATGGATGCAAGGTTATTGAAACATCTTTGTGCTGATTCGTAATCCTTCAAATCAAAAAAATATAACTTTCCTGACTGCCGCCAGGCTTTTTCCTGGTGTTTGCTTACCCCTTTCCCTGCCAGCTGTTCAAATGCTAAAGCTGCATTTTTCAAGTCCTTGTCACGCAAGAACATTTCTGATTTGTAATTCAATACATCAGCAATGAATAACCCCTCCGGAAACTCTCTTTCATAATCCCCCAAAGCTTTTCTTGATGCGACAGTATTTCCCTCTGCATAGGTTGTCTGCACAAATTGAAACATAAGGGAATCTTTTTGGAGCTGATCCATCGATCTGCCAGATGCTTTCAGAAACTGTTCATAGTCGCTAATTTTACCCGTTTCCACATACAACAGCTTGACTGATTCCAAAGCTTCCTGTGCAAATGAAGAGGCCGGATAAGCATCAATCAATTTTTTGTACTGCACGACGGATTCTTCAAGGCGATTGAGATTGTAATAGGCTATTCCCATTTTCAACAGAGACTCTGGCATGCGTTCATCATCCTTGTCAACCAACGATTCAATCCTTTTCAGATATGGAATTGATTTATAAAACTGCTCCTCTGCCATGTAGGTATCAGCCAATTCCATGGTAATCAAAGGCATCAAATCAGATTGGGGAAATTTCATTTCAGCTGTTTTGAGCAGCTGGATTTTGCGCTCCGGAGATTGGGCCCCTTCAATCTGGGCCAGTTGGAAATAGGCGTAATCTGCGCCATAACCAGGTGAATCTTTCATCGACAGGTAGAACGATTTTGCCTTTTCAATCTGTTTGGTCATGAATGCACAATCCGCTGCCCTCAAAGTGGTTTCACGTTTGAAGTCTCTTTCCAGCGGCGCTTTTGACTGCATGATTTTATCAAATTGTGCAGCTGCCAACCTATATTCTTCGCCATCAAAATAAGCATAGCCCAAATTGTAATACGCATTATCCAAAGTGGCTTCACCCAAATCAGCCGTTCTGACTTTCAAATACTCCTGAGTAAACCGAATGACCTGCTGTAATTGGTCTCTCCGCGAAGCGATTTCACCCCTCCAAAAAAGGGAAGGAGGATAAAGTGAGGCATTTTTATACCTGGACAATTCAGCAAGCAATTTGTCAGCTTCATCATATTGCAAATCATTGATCAACTCAATTCCTCTGCCAAAATATATCCTTGGAGCTATGGCCTGAAGACTGGCTGCATTAACTTTACCTTCCTGAATCAGGAGCAAAGCCTGGCGGAAGTTATTGGTTTTGGCATAATAGTTTACCAAAATCGACCTCGCTTCACCCGCATAAACAGAAGAAGGCTGGTCTTGAATAGATTTATTCAATTCCTGTATGGCCATGTCTTCATATCCCATTTCAAGTGAAAGCTTGGCCAATTGAAACCTAACATTATCCAATTGCTCCCCATCATCCAGTGAAGAGGCACAAATTTGGAATGCACTTCTTGCATTGGCTTTTTGCCCCAACTGAAGGTAACAGTTACCCAATATGAGCATAGACTTGGCAGCCAGTTGATCATTGGAGGCTGATAAAGGCTTCAGTTCCGCAATGGCCAGGGCATATTGACCTAATGAATAATATCCTGATCCCAGCTCAAAATGATGGGTGGATGACAACTGTACCCCCTGATTAACGACCTTCTTAAACAAGGCAACTGACTTGGCATGTTCACCTGTATTATGGTAGGCTGATGCAAGCAATAACTCTACCTCCTTTTGATGCAAGCTATCTCCTCCTTTCAGGTATTTTTCTGCATAGGCAATTGCCTTTGACGGATTGCCTGTTGCTTGCGCAATACAGGCTTGATAGAATGGTACTATTTTTTCATAGGACGGGGAAGATTCAATCGCCTTGAAAAAGCCGGTTGCTTCACCATATTTTTTTTCTGAAAAAGAGATAAAGCCCAAATAATATTTAACATCATCATGATAGGGTGAAGATTTTACTTGATCAAGACTTCTCAAGTATGGCTTGGCATTGTCAAATTTACCCTGTGAAAAATAGGAAACCCCTTTTTCAAATTGAACTCGCTCGTTTTCATCATTGGTCAGATAAATGGCATCTGTTTTTTCCAGGAGCTCTATGGCCTGATCAAATGCTGAAACAACAAAATAGTGATGCCCCAAATGATAGGCCAGTTTAACTTGATTTTGTCTGCTTTCAGCAGATTCCAGAAAATGTTTTGCCCGAATGATTGCAGGCTCTTGATGCATGATAATGCCAGCCACTAATTGCATGTAAGTCAGTTCAGCATGCTCCCAGGCGTCCAATCGGGAAACTGCAGCACCTGCAGTCAAAATGGAAGCGATAAAGGATTCAGCGGCTTCATATTGTCCAGCATCAAAAAGATTTCTGGCCTTTTCCATCTGCAATTCATGAGGAAGGGTGGCTCTGGTGGCCTGAGCTCCTGCTGAAAAAACAGTGAACAATAAATATACCATTAAGATATACTTGAGCCCAATCGGCAACATTGACTTCATAAGCTTTATTGGGATTTACAATACCAAAAATAATCTGAAAATACCGAGTTCCATGCAATATCGTAACTTTGTATACCGACTTTAACGAAGATTTTAAAAAGACATCAAACCCTCTTGATGAAAAAGCTGCTCAGCATTCAATACAATCCATTCCTCTTCAATGCATCCATGCTGCTGTTGAGAATTATCTCAGGGATATTGATGATGTCTCATGGCTACGGCAAACTGCTTCAGTTCAATGAAAAAAAAGCTGTTTTCCACGATTTTATGGGGCTTGGGTCAACCAATTCACTTCTATTGGCCATTTTTGCAGAATTTTTCTGTGCGCTATTTTTAGCTATTGGCTTGTTCACCAGACTTGTGAGTGTTCCGCTGGTGATTGTAATGGCAGTAGCCGTTTTTGATGTGCATCAAATGGATTTTTTTGATACCGGTGAGAAAGCAGCATTGTTTCTGGGCATTTTCAGCACGATATTACTATGTGGACCCGGCAAAGCCAGCATCGACGGAATTGCCAGCAAATAAACAACCATGTTCAGCTTTGACATACATGTGAGAGTCCGCTATGCGGATACAGACCAAATGCGTGTGGTATACCATGCCAAATTCATAGAATATTTTGAGGTGGGCAGAACAGACGCCATGAGATCTTTGGACATTGTATACAAAGACTTAGAAGCCGCCGGCATCATCATGCCTGTGGTTGGATTGGAATGCAAATTCATCAGGCCTGCCAAATATGATGATTTGTTGACCATCAGAACCATATTGGAAAAATTACCAGAGAACCATTCTATTACTTTCAAGAATGAAATATACAATGCTGATAATCAATTGCTCTGCGTAGGTAATGTAAAGCTTTACTTCATGGACAGTGCAGGGTTTTTCAAAATCAACATACCTGAACTATTAAGACAGAAACTGATTCCTTTTTTTGAAAATACAACCGCCTCATGATCAACAAAAACAGGGGAATTGCAACCATCATCACCATTGGAGATGAGTTGCTGATTGGACAAACCATCGATACAAACAGCGCCTGGATGGGCGTTGAACTTAACAAAGCAGGCTTTCAGATTAAACGCAGGGTGGCCGTGGGTGATTCTTGGAATGACATCTGGCATGCACTGGATACCGAATCAGCGGATGCCAATATTATCCTGATTACAGGCGGACTTGGCCCTACAGCTGATGACATTACCAAGCCTTTGCTTTGCCAATATTTCGGAGGTCAATTGGTTGTCGATCAAAAAGCCCATGATAATGTGGTTGAAATTTTCACCAAAAAACTTTCAAGACCCCTCTTGGAAAGAAACCTGAAACAGGCTGAAGTACCAAACAATTGTATGGTCATCCAAAACAAAAGGGGTACCGCTCCCGGTATGGTTTTCGAGAAAGATGGAAAAATATTTGTGAGCATGCCGGGTGTTCCGCATGAGATGAAGGGAATGATGGCAGATGATGTAATTCCTATGCTCATCAATAAATTCGGTTCAGGCAAGGTAATCCATAAGACATTGCTTACTGCCGGGATTGGAGAATCCTTCCTTGCAGAAACCCTGACTGGATTCGAAAACAACCTGCCGGAGCAAATCAAACTCGCATATTTGCCCAGTTATGGCATGGTCAGACTCAGATTGACAACTGTACATGAAGAAATGGAAACTGAGATTGAGAATCGGTTTGAGGATCTCAAAACATTGGTCTCTGCATACCTGGTAACTGATCGCGACCAAACCATGCAGGAGGCAGTTGCTGCATCCTTGTTGGCCCATAAAAAGACGCTTGCTATTGCAGAAAGTTGTACAGGCGGATACATTGCACACCTGATAACAGCCATTCCGGGAAGTAGTGAGTATTTTTTGGGTGGAGTTGTAAGCTATTCCAATGAACTTAAAGAATCCTTTTTGGGTGTACCCATGGATACGATCCAAACATTTGGAGCTGTCAGTACACAAACTGTAGAAAAAATGGCAGAAGGATTGAGGCAGAGAACCGGAGCGGATTATAGTCTGGCAACATCTGGCATTATGGGCCCCTCTGGTGGATCTGATTCAAAACCTGTGGGCTTTGTTTGTGTAGGTTTAAGTACCGCTGAAAAAACCATTTCAACCACCTTGCAATTCAGGTTTGATAGGATGAGAAATATTGAATTGACGGCAATTCATGCGCTGGATTTTTTGAGGAAAAATATGGGATAACTTGATGGTGGTATTTGCGCAACCTGTGCCTTTCTATCGTATTTTTACGTATCAATAGAGAAAACCAGAACATGGCCCTAGTCAACATTTTCATGCCCAAACTCGGGGAAGGTATTATGGAAGCCACTGTATTGCGGTGGCATAAGAAGCCGGGTGAGTGGGTAAAAATGGATGAAACCCTGCTGGAAATTGCCACAGACAAGGTTGACACTGAAGTGCCCTCCACTACTGAAGGTACCCTTGAAGAAGTGTTGTGCAAGGAGAACGATGTTATTGCGATTGGATCAGTTATTGCTAAAATCCGCACACAAGCTACACTTGAAACAGAAATTGTCCAAAGTACTCCAAGTTACTCACCTCCTCCTATTCAAGTGGATAACGCAGAAACTACAGAAAATATTGTACCTGCTGTACCCTACCAACCACTTCAACACGAGGTTGGATACAACCCCAACGCTGCCCGGTTTTACTCTCCTTTGGTCATGAACATTGCAGCCAGTGAGGGGATCGATTTCAATGAATTGTCGGCCATTCAAGGTACTGGAAATGAAGGTAGGGTAACCAAGAAGGATGTATTGAATTATTTGGAAAAAAGAAATTCAGCACCTACACCTGTCAGCCATGTTTCAAACACGCCAATTCAG
>JBDLUN010000221.1:0-6451 GCA_039805245.1 Bacteroidota bacterium | reverse complement strand
CACTCCCCCCTTTACACAGCTGAATACCCCCTACCCTGCAACAGCTTATTTGAAAGGGTTTCTCGAAACAAAAGGTATTACAAGCCATCAGGCAGATCTGGGAATTGACACCATCTTGCACATTTTCAGCAGAAGCGGGTTGACTGATCTCTTCAATCATCCCATGGCCGACAAGGAATCCTTGTCAGATAATGCCAAAAGGTTACTGATATTGGCTGACCGCTACATGGAAACCATTGATACAGTCATTTCATTTTTGCAGGGTAAAAACCCACTCGTTGCATACACCATCAGCAAAAGAAAATTCCTGCCAGAATGTTCGAGGTTCGATCAGGCTGAGCATGTGGAATGGGCTTTTGGCTCCTTGGGCATACAAGACCTGGCTAAGTTTCTGTGCACCATGTATCTGGAGGATTTGTCTGATTTTATCAAAGAGGCAATTGACCCACATTTCGGATTCAGTCGCTATGCTGAAAGATTGGGCAGGAGTGCCGGAAGTTTTGATACGCTGTATCAAAGTCTCAAAGGGCCGGCAACCTATGTTGACAAAATATACCTTTCACTGCTGCAAGACTTGATGGAAATTCACCAACCAGATCTTGTAGCGCTTACAGTTCCATTCCCGGGAAACTTATACGCTGCCCTTCGTATAGGGAAGTGGATTAAAGAGCACAATCCATCAACCCGGATCGCCATGGGTGGAGGATTCCCCAACACCGAATTAAGATCCCTGTCTGATAAACGGGTATTTGAATTTCTCGACTTTATCACACTTGATGATGGTGAGGCACCAATGGAGAATCTGCTTGCCCACCTGGCGGGGAAAAAGAAGATTGAGGAGCTCAAAAGGACTTTTTTATTACAAGCAGGTGAGGTTGTTTACCAGAATAATCCCTCATGCAAGGATTATAAGATGGCTGATGTTGGTACACCCAACTATGACGGTTTGCATCTTGACCAATACATCTCTGCGCTTGAAATTGCCAATCCCATGCACCGGTTGTGGAATGATGGAAGGTGGAATAAACTCACCATGGCCCATGGGTGTTATTGGGGAAAATGTACCTTTTGCGACATTTCGCTTGATTATATCCGGCTTTATGAACCCGTTGCTGCAACAATTCTATGCGATAGGATGCAGGAAATGATGGATAAAACGGGTATAAACGGATTCCATTTTGTTGATGAAGCAGCACCCCCATCATTGATGAGAGCCCTTGCCTTGGAAATTTTGAAAAGGAAAATGATGGTCAGCTGGTGGACCAACATCCGATTTGAAAAAAGTTTTACCAGAGACCTTTGCCTACTGTTGAGGGCATCCGGATGCATTGCCGTAAGTGGGGGACTTGAAGTAGCTTCAGATAGACTTTTGAAACTGATAGATAAAGGGATTACGGTAGCCCAAGTTGCGGTGGTGAACAGGAATTTCACTGAGGCCGGCATCATGGTTCATGCATACCTCATGTATGGATTCCCTACACAAACTGTACAGGAAACAGTTGACTCCTTGGAAATGGTGCGGCAGCTTTTTGTGTCAGGGGTCCTGCAATCCGGATTTTGGCATCAGTTCGCCATGACGGCACACAGCCCTGTTGGTATGAATCCAGCGAAATTTCAGGTTAAAAAAGTGTCTGATGAAATAGGCAGTTTTGCGAACAATGACATTTTACACACCGAACTGTCTGGATTGAATCACGACAAGTTCAGTTTCGGATTGAAAAAATCTCTTTTCAACTACATGCAACACAATGGTTTGGATCAGCCACTTCAAAAATGGTTCGATTTTAAAATTCCACCCACAACTATCCCCAAGCAGCATATTGAAAAGCTGCTTTTGGAACCCGAGATACCCGTATTCAGAGCACATTCCCGTGTTTTGTGGCTCGGTAAACCTGCCAAAATCAATTATTTCACCCAATCCAAAAGGGGTATGCAAAGGGAGATGGCCAGTATTCAATTGATTGATAATACCTCCTCCATGGTAATCGAAATCAGCAAAACCCATGCAGATTGGTTAATTCGCATATTGAACACACTTGGCGATTTGTCGACAATACACCAATTGCAGCAAATCAAGGCAGATTATGAGGCTTCCGGCCTCGAAGATTTCGAATTATTTTGGGACAATAAACCAATAAACCAACTTTATAAGGTTGGCTTATTGGTTGTTTGAAACCAATCAATCCAGGCTGGTTTCCAAGCCCCATGTCCTCCCCTTCTCAATAGCCGGAACACCATCTTTCAACCACACTGAAGGTTTATCCCCTTTAAGCAGCCAATCAAAAAACTGCTGTTCACGGATTTGGATGTCCTTCCTGTTTTTGCGTTCAACGAGGTTGTGGGCTTCTCCATTGTAATTCAACATCCATACTTTTTTCCCCAGCCTGCGCATGGCAGTGAACATTTCAATTCCCTGATACCAAGGCACGGCCCCATCATTATCATTAGACATGATGACCAAAGGCGTCTTCACCTTTGGCAGGTGAAACAAAGGAGAGTTCTCGATGTATAATTGTGGTTTCTCCCAAAGTGTTGCGCCGATCCGGCTTTGAGATTTCTCATACTGAAACTGCCTGTTCATTCCACTCTCCCACCTGATACCTCCGTATGCACTCGTCATATTGGCTACGGGAGCTCCAGCCCAAGCAGCTGCAAATAGAGGAGTTCGGGTGATGATGTGTGCAACCTGGTATCCACCCCAACTTTGGCCCTGTATGCCCATACGGGTGCTGTCGACCCAACCCTTTTTGACCAGCGCCCTGGAACCACTCACAACATAATCGTATGCAGCCTTTCCGGGATACCCCTTCGAATACCTGATATCCGGAGCTAGTACAACATAACCGCGGCTCACAAAAAATGGGATATTTAAGCGGCTAGGTGTGGGTGCAGGTGGCAAATAGTTATACAAACCATCCGAAAGTGTTTCATAGAAATAGGCAATCATCGGATATTTTTTGCCTGGCTTAAAATCAGCTGGTTTGTAAACAATGCCAGTGGCTGTTTGACCATCATAGGCCTTCCAGGAAAACAATTCAGCAGTCATCCAGTTGTACTCCGACTGCTGAGGGTTGATGCTGCTCATGCGGCGCCCTTGACTCAAATTGTTGCTGAAATAGATGTTGGGCGATAATGCAAATGTTTCGGAAACATACATATAAGCGTCACTTTGCTCAGCTTTCAACAGTGTACCTAATGCATAAGGTCCGGATTGAATCATTTGAGGCTGCTTTTCGCAACATAAAGCCATGGTAGCAAAACCGGCATACTTGTTTGTTTCATTGAATGTTTTGAAAATCAAAAGTTCGCCATGCTTGATGAATTTCTCCTCCGGATTTGTTGGTTGATATCGGTATCGAATCTGGTCTTTTCTTCCCATGCCAAGCGTAAGGTTCTGGGGAAGAACATGACCATTAGGGTCAAGTTTCCAAACGTCAAAACGATCATAGACATACACAAATGAATCCTTTTCATGCCAACGCATCACTCCGTAAGGAGTAGGGTCTGATGGCATATCATAATCCTCATCAAAGAGTTTTCGGGATATTTTACCACTGATATTAATTGTTTTACCTTCCCGATAGGTGAAATAATGTTTAAGCTTCGCATCATACCAAAATATGTATTCTCCATGGGGAGAGGTTTGTGGCATGCCCGAAAGATTCTTGGCAATGGATTTTCTAGATCCTGTGGTTGGATCAACTGTATAAACATCACGACGGGTGCTGCCTTCCCATTGCATGGAAATCCTTTTGCCCAAATCAGAAACACCAACGAAGTAAGATCCATCTCCCTCTTGAGTCAACATCACCTGCGGTAAAGAGAGATCTGCCAACTGTGTGAACTGACCAGATTTCAAATCTACCATACCCATGAAAGATCGTTTATTCTCCTGTTCAAGTGTTCTCAGCTGGTAGGGCTGCAAATAATCATCTGCATAGTGCCAAATATCCAATTTGACCATATCCATCTCAACAAGGGAAGTATCTTTCAGGGGTTTCACTGGCGCCGTACCTAAAAAGAGCCTTTTCCCAGACTTGCTGAATTGGGGAACCGCATATTCGCTGATGGTCCAATTCAAATTCATTCCAGGAGTGAATTTATCCGTCAATACTGTCGCCTGCAGGTTACCATTTTTCCAATGCCACAGTTTGTAAAATTTTTGGACCGATTTGATCGCACTGTCCCTTTCAGCAAGGAATGCAATTTGGTCTCCTTCAGGCGTTATGGTAAAATTCCTGAAATCATTGCCTCCCTTGAGTAATGTATCCATGCGATTTTCAACAGCTCTCCATATATACACTGCCGGTGAAACAGTTTTATCTGCTTTACTTGCAGTGGATTCAACCAACAATACTTTTCCGTTTTCACTCCATTGGTACTCTGCAACCAATGGAATAGTTTGGCCCGGTAGGCCTTTCAAAGATTTCAATACCAGTGCTGTTCCCTCCTGAATGGCAGCTGCTCCAGTATCGTCTCCTTCTGCATCTTCAATTTCTTCGAAATCATCTTGCTCATCCTGCTTTTCTCCAGCGGTCAATTTCCGCTTTTGCTTGCGGTTGGGCTCTTGCTCAATAATAACGGGTATCATCACTTTGCCGGAATCCTTTTTGGCGATGGCCGTATCTTTGGTTGGAATTGCTTTAGCAATAGCTGCCGGTTTTTTGACCAATGCATAAGCAAGCCATTCTGCAGATTTAGCTGCCATTTTGAATGAAGCAACTCCACCAATTTTTTCCATTTGCTGGTTGGCGGTGTTGAAAATGAATAGGGAATCCTTCGGCATTTCATCTGGCTTCACTTTCTTAATTTTGGCATTGCGAACATCCTTGTAAAAAGGCTTTATTTTACCTACCAAATATTGGCCGTCGGAGGAGAAAATAAGATTGTACCCCCTTGGAACCTGGAGATTGACTGATGAATCCGACTTCTGAATTACCAATAACCCATCACCTTCCTGCACGTCAATAGTATAAGCCAACCAATCCCCTGATGCATTGATTTGTTTTTCACCGATGGTTTGCCATCCGTCATATACGGTATGATCAAGCGGTTTCAGTTGAGCATGAACATCAAATGAGAACAGGCAAAACAACAGACCAACAGCAAACAAAGCGGTGATTCGTATCATTACAAAATTGATTTGTATGAAATTACGAATTGTGCCCGATTGTATCAATTTTCAATTGGCGTCAGGAGGTTTGTTTTTTGGCTATACGGATTGTTTGAATGACGACAGTCAGAAAAATGATCAATAATCCTGCATAAAATGAAAGTCCTAAATCCTGGTGTTCTCCAAAAATCAGGAAAGCCAATAGGATACCGTAGACTGGTTCCAGGTTGAAACTGAGGTTGACGGTAAAAGGGGAAATGCGTGAAAGTGCCCGAACAGACAAATTGAATGCCAGCACAGTACAAAGCAAACTCAAAATAATCAGCCAAAGCAAATCATTCCATCCCGGCAAATAATTTTGTGATGGCATGAATTGCATGTAAACAGGAACAAAAAGATTAAGCATAAACCATCCTCCTGCCATCTCGTAAAAAGTGATGGTATCAGGGTCATATTTTTCAACCATGGATTTGTTTAAAATGGGAAAAAGTGAGGCCAGAAAAGAAGAGACAATACCCATTACAATACCTAATCTGAAATCCTGGTCAAAATGGAAAATGAGATATACCCCAAACATCACCATAAGCCCGAGCAGGATTTCAACCAATTCAAATTTTCGCTTTGAAATCAGTGGGTCTATCAATGAAGAGAAAAAACCAATGGCCGAAAAGCAGACCAGGGAAACAGAAACATTCGCATACTTCACACTTCCATAAAAAAAGACCCAATGGAGGGCAATGATTGACCCAATGCCCAGCAGTGGCAGCATCTTGCGAAAGGGAATCCATTTGATTTTTCCGGTAAATACAGAAAGCAAGAGGAGTGCTATTACAGCAAAAAACATCCTATACCACACCAACAAAGATTCATTGATGGTGATCAAGCGGCCCAACACACCAGTAAAACCGGCCAGCAGAACAGCTGCATGAAGTTGCAAAAAGGCTTTCCGCATATCAACCGATTTATGAAGGAAAAGTCATTTCCTTATTTTCTTCAAATAATCTCCGAATAAATATTGCCATTGCATGGCAATTACACCTGTTACACCTTCTTTGATAATACCCTTGGACATTTTCGAAGCGCCATACTTTCTATCTCTGAAAACGATCGGCACCTCTGCTATGCGGAAACCCAAGCGCCAAGCTGCAAATTTCATTTCAATTTGAAAAGCATATCCTATAAAACGAATAGCATCCAGGTTCATTGAAGCCAACACTTTTCTGCTGTAACACACAAAACCTGCTGTCGGATCATTTACAGGCATCCAGGTGAAAAATTTACTGTACAGGGCCCCTCCTTTGGATATAACCTTGCGAGAAAAGGGCCAGTTTTCGATTT
>JBDLUN010000220.1:0-8098 GCA_039805245.1 Bacteroidota bacterium | reverse complement strand
TTGGTAGCTCTTATCCTCATGCCGTTGAAAATCCTCCAACTCACCCCAACATTGGCGTTAATACTGCTGTTGGCAACATTATTTCTTTCTATGCTGCTGCCATTGGCCAATTTCTGGTTGATATTGGTCCTGGCTTCTGAATTACCCACATTGCCCACTATTGTAGGTAAAGCACCTGCATTCCCCCAATTATTATTGATTGTAGCAATTTCCAGATCTGATTGTGCCAACTGTATATCCAGATTTTGTTTCAAAGCCAGATCCAATGCTTGTTTCATGGTAAATGCACTGTCTTGTCCTTGTGCACAAGTGAAAAATAATACACAACTAACCAAAAACTTAAATCTCATGAGTCGCTCTTTTTTTCCTGGATATGTAAGAATATAATGCTGGAACAACAAATAGGGTGAGGATTAAAGCAAAGAGCAGTCCTCCAATAATCACTATGCCCAAGGGAATCCTGCTTTTGCCTGCTGAACCCAACGCCATGGCAATTGGCAATGCACCAAGGGCTGTTGCCAATGTAGTCATCAAAATCGGCCTTAGACGGGCAACTGACGCATCCAGCACAGCATTGAATTTTTCCACACCATCCTCGCGTTTTTTATTGGCAAATTCTACAATCAAAATACCGTTCTTGGTTACCAATCCTATCAACATGATGATTCCGATCTGTGAGAAGATATTGAGCGACTGATCGAAAATATACAAACTCAAAACTGCACCTGCTAGTGCCAATGGAACAGTGATCATGATGATGAATGGATCGACAAAGCTTTCAAATTGGGCAGCCAAGATCAGGAAAATCAAAACCAGCGCCAAGATAAATGCATTTTGGGTGTTTGAGGAGCTTTCAGCAAAGTCTCTGGACGTTCCGCTGAGGTTGGTTGTGAAAGAATCATCAAGAACCTTGGCGGAAATCCTTCTCATCTCAGCAATGCCATCGCCGATAGTTTTGCCCGGAGCCAAGCCTGCTGATACGATTGCGCTCTTTAGTCTGTTGTAGTGGTAGATGGTTGGGGGAGTGGCTGTTTCGTTCAGTGAAACAAGATTGTCCAACTGTATCAATTCTCCAGTTCTGCTCCGCAGGTAGAATGATTTCAGGTCCAATGGTGCATCCCTATCTTTCCGGTCTACCTGGCCAATCACTTCGTATTGTTTACCGTTACGTATGAAATAGCCGAATCTTCTTCCGCTCAACGCCAATTGCAAGGTGTTGGAAATATCCAAGATGGATATGCCCAATTCACTGGCTTTCAAACGGTCAATGGTAACCTGAATCTCCGGTTTGTTGAATTTAAGGTTCACATCATTACCTTGAAAAACAGGGCTTTTCACCACTTCATCCATGAAAGCGGGTACTTTTTCTTTGAGCTTGTCGAAACTCAAATTTTGAACCACAAACTGAACCGGAAGCTGTCCTCTTCCACCTTGCCCGACGGAGATGGTCTGCTCCTGCACAATGAGCACCCGTACATCCGTGAAATCCTTGAACATTTTATTCAGGCTTTGGGCTATTTCGTTTTGACTCCTTTTTCGTTCACCGGCATCAACCAATCCCATGCTGATGCTGGCTGCATTGGCACCACCAGAACCAGAGAAGTTCGGTGCAAAAGACAATACAACGTACCTCTCAGGCACTGAATCCATGATTTTTTCAGTAAGATCATAGACCATCTTGTCCATGTAATCGAAATCCGTTCCCTCTGGAGCCAGGATGCTGGCCCTGAGCCTATTGCGGTCTTCCATGGGGGCTAATTCTGACGGCAATTCCTTTCCTACAAAATAAATTGTTGCAGAGCATACGGCTATGATAACCCATGCCAACCAACGTCTCCGCATGAATGCACCCAACAACCTCTTGTACCCATTTTCCATACCAGTGAAAAAAGGTTCGGTTTTGATGTAAAACCAGGAATGCTTGTGAACATCTTTTTTGGTGAGGAAAATATTGAGTACCGGAGTAAGCGACAAGGATACAAAAGCCGAGATTAAAACAGCGCCTGCAACTACGATACCAAATTCCCGGAACAACCTGCCCACAAACCCTTCAAGGAATATGATTGGTAAGAAAACAATTGCAAGGGTTAGGGAGGTGGATATTACAGCAAAGAAAATTTCTTTCGAACCTTCCCTTGCGGCAGTCCATTTGTCCATTCCCTGCTCAATTTTCTTGTAAATATTTTCCGTTACCACGATACCATCATCCACCACAAGTCCTGTTGCCAATACCAAAGACAAAAGGGTGAGAACATTGATGGAAAATCCAGCAATATACATGATGAAGAACGCGCCAACCAACGCTACAGGGATATCAATCAATGGCCTGAAGGCAATGGACCATTCCCTGAAGAACAGGTAGATAATGATTACAACCAAGAGGATGGCAATCACAAGCGTTTCTTTCACTTCTGTGATGGCCTTACGAACAAAAAGAGAGCGGTCATAGCCTATTTCAAGAATAATGTCTGGTGGCAGATCCTTCTTAATAACTTCTAATCTTTTGTATATCTCATCAGCAATGGCCACCTGATTGGAGCCGGGTTGGGCAACAACACCCAGATTAACAGAGCGTACATTGTTCTTCCGGGTTGCAGATTCCTCATTTTCAGGGCCAATAATGGCATAGCCTACGTCTTTGAGCCTAATGATTTTTCCTTCTGTCTGCCTGATGATCAGGTTGTTGAAATCCTCCTCTGAGGTGAGTTTGCCATAGGCTTTTACCGTCAGTTCGGTTACATCACCCCTTACCTTGCCTCCAGGAAGTTCAATGTTTTCCCTATCCAGTGCGGTTTTAACATCTTGGATGGTCAGTTTGTAAGCGGATAATTTGATGGGGTCAAACCAAATCCGCATGGCAGGCCGCTGGCCGAAGACATTGACTCCTGACACACCTTCAATGGTTTGAAGCCTTTCCTGCACTATGTTTTCTGCCAGATCAGATAATTCCAGTAGAGACCGTTTATTGCTTTGCATTTGCATGAAAACAATAGGGTCTGAATCTGAATCCTGCTTGGCTACAGTAGGGGGGGCATCAATATCCTGTGGTAATCGGCCGGAAACCTGAGAAACTTTTTCCCTGACATCATTTGCAGCACGTTCAAGATCAACACCCAACTCAAACTCTACGGTGATGTTGCTGCTTCCCTGTGAACTGGAAGAAGTGATGTTTTTGACACCTTCCACACCATTTACCGCTTTTTCTAGGGGTTCAGTAATCTGTTGCTCAATGATTTCGGCATTGGCGCCCACGTAACTGGTTCTGACATTGACAACCGGAGGGTCAATGGCAGGATATTCGCGGATGCCCAAAAAGGTATATCCAATCGCACCAAAAATGATAATGACGATACTGCAGACAACTGCAAAAACCGGTCTTTTTATACTGAGTTCTGATAAATTCATTGCAAGCTATTTATGGGCCACTATTGTACCTTGGATAATTTCAATTTTGAATCTTTTCTGACGAATAGCAGGCCTGTTGTTACTATCGTATCACCTGGCTGCAGTCCGCTAGTAACTTGAATGGTCTCAGCACTCCTGATTCCGGTCGTCACATTGGTAAATACGGGTACACCGTTTCTGTAGATGATAATCTGCTTTGCCCTTGCACTTGGAATGATACATTGTGTGGGGATCATCACGGCATCATTCTTTTTGGCCAGGGTAAGCGAAACTTTGGCGAATGTGCCCGGAACAAGTTTATTGGATCCGTCGTTGACGGTAGCCAAAATCTTGAGGTTACGGGTATCTGCCTCAATGACACTTTCTGCAGCAAGTATTGTTGCCTTGAATTCACCTTCTTTGCCTTCAATGGTAAAGCCTATTGGCATACCGGGAGTAATTTCATTACTGTACTTTTCAGGTATGCTGAAACTGATTTTTTTCATGTTAACCTGACTGATGGAAGTAATAATATTGGCTGGAGTAACATAGGCACCTGGGCTAACATTTCTCAAGCCCATTCTGCCAGCATAGGGGGCTCTGATTTCAGTTTTGGATATGGCTACCTGAACCAGTTCTATATCCGCTTTAATGTTATTCACCTGTAAAAGGCTCAGATCATAATCCTGTTGGCTTATACCGCTGATTTTCAGAAGTTCCCGTTGCCTTTCCTCCGTTTTTTCAGCAATCTGCAACTGAACCTGCAATTTCTTGAGTTGAGCTTGCAAGTCACCATCAAACAATTTGACCAACAAGGCATTTTGGGAAACCGAAGTACCTTCTTTGAAATTGATTTGGGTGAGCCTACCTGAAATTTCTGACCTGATTTCAGTCAGTTCAAAAGGAAGAATATTACCGGCAACTTCAATCCCCTCAGACAATGAAGAGGGATTTATAACCATGGCTTCTACACTCAAAGTGCTCATTTTTGAAGCATCAGTGGTTTTCTTGGGTTCCTTTTTTTCGTCACAGGCAATGAAGGCCAATAAAATGAAGGCGGCAACGCAGATCTTTTTCATTTAAATGGAATAGGTTGATTTGTACTTGAAAAGTAGTGATTTAGATGCTTTTTTAATTAATTTACTTTTGAATCTTATCCTCATTGCGGATAAAATTTTCAATTAGTTGTTCAGCTGACGGATGATTGCATTAATTCCAGCATGTTTTTCTTCAGCGCCACATTTTTTTTCACTTTTAGCCAATTCAGCAAGCCAACGGATGACATAATCAAATCTGTTGGATTGGTCAAGCTTGGAATGAACAGCTGGGTTATCCAATTTTTCCATGTAATCTTGAATGTCTTTGTGGGTATACACCTGACCGGATAGGGGATCCAGGAAAAAAAGGATATCTTCTTCCTTTCGAAACACCTGGTTGTCATTTGAATCCAAATATGCCAACAGGTTTTGACGGGGAACCGAAACGGGCTCAATAGGGATACCCAGCATTTCTCCTAAAATGACATACAATGCACCAAAGGCGAAAGTGTTTCCGGATTTAACTTTCAACAGATTACCCAAATCGAATTCTTGGGATTTATTATAATTCAAATCCGTTCCTGTATACTTGAAATGGGCAAAGATTACTTTGTTGAAGATGTTGACTTCTTCCAATGGGGTAAGGTAATCATTTAGTTCCAGCCAAATGCTTTTTCTGATTTTTTCAATTTCAAAGAAAAATTGGTCGCGGTTGGCATCCCGGTCCAAAAACTGATGTAAAATGACTGATGCCTCTAAGATGGATTGGTCATCTGCGTTTTGCCATTCTTGCAGGGAGTCTCCCAACAAATTAAGCAAGATCGAAGATACCAATTCTGATATTCTGGCTTGTTGGAGGGGGTCGTCTTGCACATCCCCGAAATGTTCCAAAATGGGTAACATGATTTCCCCCAGTTCAACCAGTTTGCATTTGACCGTCTGATAGACTTCTTCATCCGGATCCTCTATAAGGTTCAAAAGCGCTGTGATTTCTCCAGGTGTGCCTGTCATGCGTAAGGTTTTGGCCTATTTTTTGGGTGCCCTTCTTTTGCCACGTGATGGGTTGGCAATAGCATGATCAATCATGGCCTGGACCTCTTCAATTGTCAATTCAAGCACATTGTCCTGTTTTTCCTTCGGAATTGGAAAATTTTTCAGTCCTTTTTTGATATATGGTCCATACGGACCTTTGAGCAATTGGATTTTTTCCTTTTCAAAAACCTTAATTGTCCTTTCATCCTTGGCTTTCCTCTTTTCGGTGATGAGGGGAACAGCAGTTTCCAGATTGATTTCATATGGGTCAAATTCTTTGGAAAGTGAGTAGAATTTGCCGTCATGTGCAATATATGGTCCGAATCTGCCAATATTCACCTGTACTGATTCATTTTCGAAAGAACCCAAAATTCTGGGAAGTTTGAACAGCTCCATGGCTTCAGCCATGGTAATCGTTTCAATGCTTTGATCAGCTTTCAGTTTGGCAAATCTCGGCTTTTCTTCTTCAGTTGTTTCTCCGATTTGAACCATGGGACCGTAGCGACCCATCCGGGCAATTACCCTTTTGCCGCTTACAACATCATGACCCAACTCCCTTTCACCGCTGATCCTTTCAGCAGTTTCCATAGTGTTGTCAACGTCCTGTTTAAAGGGGGAATAGAAATCTTTCAGCATCCTGCTCCAATTTTCTTCACCCTCGGCAATATTGTCAAATTCGTTTTCGATTTTGGCGGTAAAACCATAATCCATCACATTCGTGAAATATTGTATGAGGAAGTCTGTCACAACAGCACCCAAATCAGTTGGAAACAGCTTTGACTTCTCTGCACCGGTATTTTCCTGGTCTACAGATTTGCTGATTTTACCTTTTTCAAGTTTGACAATCCGGAAATCCCTTTTGACACCCTCCTTGTCTCTCTTTTCAACATACCCTCTTTTGAGGATGGTAGAAATGGTTGGAGCATAAGTTGATGGTCGTCCAATGCCCAGTTCCTCCAGTTTCTTTACCAATGAGGCTTCCGTATAGCGTGATTGGGGCCTGGAATATCTTTCGGTAGCCAGCATTTGTTCCAAATCAAGCTGCTGTCCCTTTTCCAGCAATGGCAACATGCCTGCAGTTTGCCCATTTTCATCCTCATCGGAATCGTCATCATCATGGCTTTCATTGTAAACCTTCAGGAAGCCATCAAATTTCATGACCTCACCCTCTGCCTTTAATAATTCCTTCTGAGTGGAAATGGCAATATCGGCGATGGTTTTTTCCAATTCGGCATCAGCCATCTGACTGGCCATTGTGCGTTTCCAAATCAGGTCATATAGCCTTTGCGCATCAGCAATGTCAACTTTTGATTTTTCCATGTAAGTTGGCCTGATTGCCTCGTGGGCTTCTTGAGCGGATTCGTTTTTGTTCTTGAATTTTCTGCTTTGGTGATATTGTTTGCCGTAGTTGTCTGTTATCTGCCTGGCAATATCAGTTCTGGCGGTATCACTCAAATTGACACTGTCAGTACGCATGTAGGTGATATGACCTGCTTCGTACAGTTTTTGGGCCAGTAACATGGTTTTACTTACACCATAGCCCAATTTTCTGCTTGCTTCCTGTTGAAGGGTTGATGTGGTAAAAGGGGCAGCAGGTGACTTTTTGGCAGGTTTTTTGATGATATCTGATACGGAATATTGCGCATCGATACAGACTTTGAGAAAGGCTTCTGCATCAGCAAGGTCATTCTTTTTTCCTCCCTCTGCTTTGAAATGGACCCTTTTGCCATTGATGTCTTTGGCGCCAAAGAAAGCTTCAATCCTGAAACTTGAAGTGGTATGGAAGGTGTTGATAGATCTTTCCCTTTCTACAATCAGCCTTACTGCCACACTTTGCACCCGTCCAGCGCTCAGGTTGTTTTTCATGCTCATCTTTCTCCAAAGTATCGGGGAAAGTTCAAAGCCAACAATCCTGTCAAGAATTCTCCTGGCCTGTTGGGCATTCACGAGATTCATATTGACAGTCCGTGGTTTCTCTACTGCGGCTTTGATGGCAGGTTTGGTGATTTCATGGAATACAATCCTTTTTGTTGAAATAGGATCTAATCCCAATACTTCGCACAAATGCCAACTGATGGCTTCACCTTCCCGGTCCTCATCCGTTGCGAGCCATACTTCACCAGACTTTTTGGCTATTTGCTTCAGCTCCCTGACAACTTTTTCCTTGTCTTCCGGAACAATATACCTGGGTTTGAAACCTTTTTTGATGTCAATGCCCATCTCATCTTTTTCCAAATCCCTGATATGCCCGTAGCAACTTTTAACCTCAAAATCTGATCCAAGGATCTTTTCTATGGTTTTAGCTTTTGCAGGTGACTCAACAATCAATAAGTTTTTTGCCATTTTCTTGCTCTCCGGTTTAAATCTCTGCCATTTCGATGCCCAAAGGGTTAAAAACTTTTGAATCTGGACATCGGCAGATGCAATAATAAGGTAAACGAAATGATTTTTACAATACGTGTGAACAAAATGAACTAAAAAACTGATAATCCAAAAGGGAAATTCCCCCTTTATCCTGTGAAAATCCTCAAGATGTCGATTCAGGGCTTGAAGCAGTCAAAAATGCAATTGTCTTTTTCACAACATTATTGTCTTTATAAATCCTTCGGTGTCCAAGACCTGAAGTTATCATAAACTCAATATTG
>JBDLUN010000219.1:0-4374 GCA_039805245.1 Bacteroidota bacterium | reverse complement strand
CTAAGGCTTCTTCTGCTTTGGCTGTGTCAGCTTTTAATACAGCAATCTTCGATTCCAACTCTTCAAACTGACGCTGCAGTTTCTTCTTTGTTTTTTCAGTATCTCTATTTTGCTCTTTATTACTCATCCCTCGTCCCTCGTCACTCGTAACTTGTCCCTCTTGCCTAGTGCCTTGTGCCTTATTATCTTTTCCTCGTCCCTCCTGCCTCGTGCCTTGTGCCTTACCGTCTTTCCCTTGTCCCTCGTCCCTCGTCCCTTGTGCCTTCTCCTTCAAAGCCATTCTTTCCTTCCATTCCACCCACTCTGTGTATCCACCTTTGAATTCGACAATCTTTCCATCTACAATTTCCCAGATCTTATTTGCTGTTTTGGAAATGAAATAACGGTCATGACTTACCAAAATCAAACTGCCCTCGTATTTGTCCAAAGCCTCAGCCAACAGGTCAACGGAGTGCATGTCGAGGTGGTTGGTGGGCTCATCAAGCATCAGAAAATTCGACTTGCTGATGATGGTTTTGGCTAAAGCTACCCTTGCCTTTTCCCCTCCACTCAATACCTTTATTTTTTTGTCTACATCATCACCACTGAACAAAAAACATCCTAAAACAGTCCGCAGTTCCATGTCTGTCTTCTTGCTTCCTGCCATCTGGAGCTCTTCCAGCACATTATAATTCAGATTCAATGACTCCAACTGGTGCTGGGCATAAAAACTCTCTTCCACATTATGCCCCCAATTTCTTTCTCCCTCAAATGTCTCCCTTCCAGCAATAATCCTCAACATGGTTGACTTTCCCTTTCCATTGGCTCCGATAAGAGCAATTTTGTCGCCGCGTTCAATTTCTGCATCTGCACTACTGGCAATTTCAATCGGACCGAAATTTTTGGAAACCTGTTTCAGTGAACATATTATTTTGCCCGGTGTTTTGTCCACATTGAAATTCATCCGGATATTCGGCCTTTCGATGCTGGCTTCTTCAACACGTTCAATCTTATCCAACCTTTTCTGCACACTTTGTGCTTGGGCAGCTTTCGAAGCCTTGGCCTTGAACCTTTCAATAAACCTTTCCTGCTGCCTGATGAAATCCTGTTGATTCTCAAATGCCCTTTGCTGCATTTCCATCCTTACGAGTTTTTCTTTCTCATAGTAGGAATAATTGCCAGTATAGATATTGAGCTTGCGTTGGTATAACTCAACAATCTTATTAACCATACGGTCTAGGAAATATTTGTCGTGGCTCACTATGACAACCGCTCCTTGGTAATGGAGGAGGTATTTTTCCAGCCACTCAATGGATGGAAGATCAAGGTGGTTGGTCGGTTCGTCAAGCATCAACAGATCCGGTTGCATCAGGATCATCTTGGCAAGCAATACACGCATCCTCCAGCCACCGCTGAATTCTTTGTAAGGCCTGTTCAAATCTTCTTGTCGGAAACCAAGACCATGCAACACGTCCTCTGTTTTGTGCTCCACATTATATCCGTCGAGTACATCCATTTCATGCAACAGGTCGGTATATTCTATCAGTTTTTTTTCATCTTCGGCTTGCTCCAGCTCATTTCCCAGCCGCTCAATGTCTTTTTGGATCTGCATGACACGCTCAAATGCGCCCATTGCTACTTGCAAAATACTTTCCTGGGTATCAAAACTCAAAAGATCCTGATGGAGGTAACCGATGGATGTAGAACGGCTTCGTTCCACTGTTCCAGCATTGGGCAGGTATTCTCCTGCCAGCAATTTGAGCAGCGTTGATTTTCCAGTTCCATTATATCCGATCAATCCAATCCTTTCGCCCGGGTGGATATGCCAGGTGGCATCTTCAACAATAGCTCTTGCACCAAATTCAAATGTCAAATCTTGAAATCCTGCTAGCATAAGGTAATTATTGCGCCGCAAAGTTAGCATAATATAACTTTGTAGATGAACTTTCATTCCACAAGTGTTGTTATAAGCGTATTGTGAAAAAGATTATCCCCTCCTTTCTGTTGTTCTTTTTAGGTATCACATCCCAAGCCCAAAACAAATTTACCCTTTCTGGTTATGTGCGCGATTCATTAAGCAGGGAGACCCTGATAGGAGCCACTATCCAAACGGTATCTTCAGGTAAGGGTGTCAGCACCAACCAATATGGTTTCTATTCCTTGACACTCCCTGAAGGGAAATATACGTTGATGGTCAGTTTTGTTGGATACCTCCCACAACAGATTGACATTGTATTGGATGGCGACAAATCACTTGATCCATCCATGATTTCCAAATCAAGCCTTTCCCGTGAAATCGTTATTTCGGCCAAAAAAAGGGATGCCAATGTAAAAAATGCCCAAATGGGGCAAATAGATTTGAGTATGAGCAGGATGCGTTCTCTACCCGTAATATTTGGAGAGATGGATCCATTGAAAACTTTGCAACTGTTTCCGGGGGTTACCAATGCAGGTGAAGGCAATAGCGGGTTGTATGTAAGGGGAGGTGGACCAGACCAGAATCTTATCCTCTTGGATGATGCGGTGGTTTACAATACAGGCCATTTGTTTGGCTTCTTTTCCATCTTCAACGGTGATGCCATCAAGAATACTACGCTCATCAAAGGTGGTATGCCAGCCCAATACGGTGGCAGACTATCCTCGGTGCTCGATATTTCCATGAAAGATGGGAACATGAACAACTTCCAGGCAGAGGGTGGTATTGGCAGCATTTCTTCTAGGTTGTCAATTCAGGGTCCTGTGCAAAAAGATAAATCATCATTCATCATCTCTGGCAGGAGAACTTACATAGATGCCTTGGTCAAACCTTTCATCAAAAAGGGAAGCCAGTTTGATGGTTCGGGTTATTATTTCTATGACCTTAACGCCAAATTCAATTACAAGTTCTCCAATAAAGACAGGCTTTATATCAGCGGATATTTCGGTAGGGATGTGTTCGATTTTGTCAACAACGAAAGGGAATTTGATACCAATATCCCATGGGGCAATTCTACTGTAACAGCCCGTTGGAATCATGTTTTCAGTAAGAAATTGTTTGTCAATACTACCGTTGTGTATAACGATTATGATTTTGCACTCAATGCTTTTCAAAATAATTTCAATTTCTCACTGAAGAGTGGCATAAGGGATATAAACCTGAAGTCAGATTTTGATCATTACCTCAATCCTGAGCACAAATTACGCTACGGTTTCCAATACACTTTTCACAGGCTATCGCCTTCCATCATTTCTGGTGCGCAAGACTCCGTAATTTTTGAGCCAAATAATGCACAATTGAAATATGCTAGGGAATCGGCTCTTTATCTCCAAGATGATTGGGAATTGAATGATAAATTGAAATTGAGTTATGGATTGCGCTGGTCTGGATTTCAGCAGGTAGGTCCTTATAAGAATTTTACCAGCGATGTTAACGGGACCCGATTGGACAGTTTGGTTTTTGAACGTGGTGATCCCGTCAAATTCTATTCGGGAATCGAACCCCGGGCAACATTGAGGTATTCTTTAGGAGATGATGCTTCTCTGAAGGCATCGGCATCCCGGAACAGGCAATATTTACACTTGGTAAGTAATTCCGGCACTACACTTCCTACAGACGTATGGGTTCCCAGTACTCTGCGCGTTAAGCCACAATTGTCTTGGCAATTTGCATTGGGCTACTTCAGAAACTTCAATGACAACTCTTGGGAAACATCCGTGGAGGTGTATTACAAGTCCATGCAGAATCAAATAGAATACAAGGAGGGATTTACACCTTCCATCAAAGATCCTGAAGAAGAATTTGTATTCGGTAGGGGATGGAGCTATGGGGCAGAGTTTTTCATCAATAAGACAAAAGGTCGGTTCACAGGTTGGTTGGGTTATACCCTTGCTTGGTCCAACCGCAAATTTCCAGCCTTGAATAATGGGAATACCTATCCGGCCAAATTTGATCGCCGTCATGACCTTTCACTGGTCGGTACTTATGATTTGAACAGCAAATGGAAACTTTCAGCTGTTTTCGTCTACGCAACCGGAAATGCAACATCACTACCAGAAAAATTTTATTTGGTGGAGGGGGTTTTGACCCAACAATACAGCAAAATCAACCAATATAGGCTATCGCCCTATCATAGACTTGATTTTTCTGCGGTGTATACTCCCGTACCCAAAAAAGAAAGAAAATGGAAGGGCAGTTGGGTCTTTAGCATTTACAATGTGTATAGCCGTAAGAATCCTTATTTCTATTATTATGCCCAAGAAGGCAGCGCATTTGCAGGTACGTTACAAGTACAGGCCAAGCAGGTTTCTTTGTTTCCAATCATTCCATCTGTAACCTACAACTTCAAATTCTGATGCTCATCGCTTTACTTTGAACCGGATAGCTCCACTGGTTTGCTCAGTTGAGGTAATGTTGAT
>JBDLUN010000218.1:0-3706 GCA_039805245.1 Bacteroidota bacterium | reverse complement strand
CATCATTGATATAGGTGGCAGAAGTTCCCGCCCAGGTAGTCAGGATATTTCCATTGCGGAAGAAATTGATCGGGTTGGTGAGGCGATACAGTATATGTCATCGCAATATCCGGATACCAGGACTTCCATCGACACCACCCAATCAGCAGTAGCTTCTTTTGCTGTTGATGCAGGGGTGAGCATCGTAAATGATATCAGTGCAGGTGATATGGATCCCGAAATGCTTGCTGTTGTGGCAAAACTAAAGGTTCCCTATATCTGTATGCACATGCAGGGAACCCCTGACACCATGCAAATCAACCCCGTTTATACTGACGTTGTGCAGGATGTGAAGACATACCTTCAGCAACGGATTGAAGTCTGTTTGGAAGCAGGTATCAAGGATATCATTGTCGATCCGGGATTTGGTTTTGGTAAAACCGTATGCCACAATTATGCCCTTTTGGGCGGATTGAATGCTCTGCATGAGCTTTCTGTACCCATCCTGGCGGGCTTTTCACGCAAATCAATGATATATAAATTACTGGGCATTACAGCCGATGAGGCGTTGAATGGCACCACGGCCCTGAACATGGTGGCCCTCCTGAAAGGGGTATCCATTTTACGGGTACATGATGTCAAGGAGGCAGTGGAAGTGGTCAATTTGTTCAAGGCGCTACAATAAAAAAGGGGCTTAACGCCCCTTTTTCAATTTGTTTATTGTCCTGCTCCAGGAGGCATATTGGCCGGAGGAGCTTTTGGCAGATCTTTCACTTCAACAACTTCAACGTCGAAAATCAGGTTTTCGAGGGGTTTAATGTTGGGAGGACTACCCTGGGCACCGTAACCATTGCTGGAGGGGATGAACATCCTTCCTTTGCTACCTACACGGAAAGCGGTGATGCCTTCCAGCATACCTTGAATGGCACCTTCCTGCTTGGATACAAAGAAGAAGGTATCCAAACCATGAGGTGATGTCTGCTTGGTGGTATCCATGTTGGAATCAAAATATTTTCCTTCAAAATTATAGCCGTTGTATTTGATGCCTACGAGCTGACCGGAATCCGCTTTTTTGCCGGTTCCTTCCTGGTCAATGACCACATAAACATTGTTGTTGATGTTCATGGCATTGATTTTCTTCAGGCTCAGGTATTTTTCGATGGCAGCCATTTCACCGGCTTTGAATTTGTCGATTTCAGCTTTGTAAGCCTCAACAGCGTAATCCCTGGAAGACTTGCCGTCTTTGTTTTTGTAAACAGCCAGGATTTTCAGGGTAGACTGCAATTTGTCGCCTTTCTTCATGAAAGGGGGAACACCAAATTGGGAACCTTTCTGCAGTGTATCGAAATTTTGGATACAGATCATGCTGTCTCCGACTTTCAATTTGGTCATCACTTCAGAGAAATCGTGGAAACGACCTACGCTATCAACCTGATCGAAAGCAGGAATAGAACCGTATGTGTTCGCAACAACAGAATCCTTGTAAGTCAATTTGTATTCGAACTTCACAAAATCGCCATGCTCGAGTTTCTCGGTGCCGCTTCCTGCAATGATCTTGTATTCAAGACCGGACTTGGATTTTTCAAAGCCTACATTCTTACAGGCACCCAGCAGGAGGATACCCAGAGAGGCTAATAACAGGTTTGTTTTTTTCATTTTTGGTTTATTGTTAAAGCGTTGAATTCTTTTAATGCCTTTTTGAATTGGTTCACATTCTCCTCTAAAGAGTCGGTACTTCTCCCGCCGGAAGCATTGTAGTGACCCCCACCCCGGAAATATTTCCTGGCAAATGTATTGCAGTCGAAGGTTTCCTTACTCCGAAAAGACCATTTTCTTTCCTCATCCCGATCAATAAGTAATGCCGCCATTTCAATACCTTGGATGGAAAGCGGGTAATTGACCAAGCCTTCCGTATCTCCGGTTTTGATGTGATAACGTAAAATGTCTGATTTTGGTATGGAAATGATGGCAGTATTGTATTCGTAAAGCACTTCCAATCGGTGTGTAAGCACATGTCCGATGAACCGAAGCCTGTTTTCCTGGAAATTGTCCAGGATCCTGGTATGAATCCTGGCATGGTCAATACCGTAACCCAAAAGCTCAGCTACCATATAATGGACGCTGGGTGTGGTGGATGAAAATCGGAAGGATCCGGTATCAGACATCACGCCTGCATAAAGGCAGGTGGCTATTTGCGTGTCTATCAATCCCTTTTTGCCGGTCATCGCGATATAATCATAGACCATTTCCGCAGTAGAACTTTTGGTGATATCACTGATTCCGTAATCAAATGATGCGGTATCAGGCTCGCGGTGATGGTCGATCAGGACTTTTTTGCAATTCAAAGAAAACAGAATGGACTCCATATGCCTCGTTCTGTTGAAATGGTTGTGGTCGAGACAGAAAATCCATTGGGCATCAAAAAGGTATTCCTTGGCGATGCTGGTGCTTGATTCGAAGTCCACTACTTCTTCAACGCCGGGCATCCATTTGAGGAAATCTGCCCAATTGGTTGGAGAGATGACCACAACGGGATTCCCCAACTTTTTGTAATAATGATACAGTGCCAAGGCTGAGCCCATGGCATCTGGATCTGGTTTCTGGTGCATGGTGATGACAATCCGGTCTTCCGGCTTCAAATCTTCCTGTACAGCGATGATTTCCTTCATAAAGAGGTGCAAATGTACATCCTTTTTTCTTGGTATCTGCGTCAGCATGCTATACCTTTGCGCCCTAAATCAAGCGAAAATGAGCAACAGAACGTTTACAATGATCAAGCCGGATGCTTTTGCGAGTGGTTACACAGGTGCCATTCTGAAGCACATTGAGGACGCAGGTTTCAAGATAGTGGCGATGAAACTGACCAAGCTTTCTGCTGAAAAAGCGGGTGAATTTTATGCCGTACACCGTGAAAGGCCTTTCTATGGTGAATTGGTGGATTTCATGAGCAGCGGTCCGATTGTAGCTGCCATTCTTGAAAAAGACAATGCAGTAGAAGATTTTCGCAAGCTTATCGGCGCCACCAACCCTGCCAATGCAGAGGATGGTACCATCAGGAAACTGTATGCCAAGAGTGTTGGTGAAAACGCCATCCATGGCAGTGACAGCAATGACAATGCTGCCATCGAAGGAAGCTTCTTTTTCTCTGCTTTTGAAAGGATCTGATCCGTTCAAAAAGCCTATAGTGGCATAATCCGCCACATCAATTTGGAAGTCCGAAGTGTCTGATGGTACACCCATTTGTCCACTTCGGATTTTTCATGCCTACACAACCATCCCCCACTCTTTTGGTTATATACGGATATGGCTTACAAATCAATGGAATCCTGCTTGCAGGACTTGGAGGCAAACGGACAACTTATCAGGGTAAAAGAAGTTGTTGATCCCTACCTGGAGATGGCTACCATCCACCACAGGGTGTATGAAGCTGGTGGCCCGGCACTCCTTTTTGAGCGGGTTAAAGGCTCCCGTTTCCGCGCAGCGTCCAATATTTTTGGAACATTAGAAAGAAGCCGCTTTATTTTCAGGGATACATTAGCCCATGTTCAATCTTTGATTGATCTCAAGAATGATCCGATGCAGGCCATGAAAAAGCCCCTAACCCATGTCGGAACAGCCTTTGCTGCTCTTAAGGCATTACCCTTGCGCAACCCCATCAGCAAGCCGGTTTTGTATGAAGAGATTCGAATCAGTGATATCCCCCAAATCCAACATTGGCCTATGGACG
>JBDLUN010000217.1:0-14044 GCA_039805245.1 Bacteroidota bacterium | reverse complement strand
CTCTCAACTCTAAACTAACCCCATATGCTGCTCGAAAACAAAATCGCTATCGTTACAGGTGCCGCCCGCGGAATTGGTGAAGCCATTGCCATCAAACTGGCTGAGCATGGCGCCCATATCGCCTTCACCTATGTAAGTGAAAGCAGTGCGGAAAAAGCTGCGGCGTTGGTGACCAAGCTCGAGGGCATGGGTGTGAAGGCCAAAGCCTGGAGAAGTAATGCTGGCAACTATGCAGAGTCGGAAGCCTTCGTAAACGACGTAGTGAAAGAATTCGGAAGCATCGATGTCTGTGTCAACAACGCAGGCATCTCCAAAGATAATCTCCTGATGCGCATGACACCTGAACAATGGGACGATGTCATGGAAGTGAACCTGAAAAGCGTTTTCAACATGACCAAACAGGTCATCCGCCCTATGATGAAAGCCCGCAAGGGATCAATCATCAACATGAGTTCCATCATCGGTGTCAGGGGAAATGCAGGTCAGTCGAGCTACGCTGCCAGCAAAGCAGGCATCATCGGCTTCACCAAATCCATCGCGCAGGAACTCGGCAGCAGGAATGTACGTTGTAACGCCATCGCCCCCGGTTTTATCGAAACCGATATGACCCATTACCTCAAAGAAAGCGAAGGGGCACAGGCTTACCTTGCCAAAATTCCATTGGGCCGCTTCGGTTCTGCAGAAGAAATTGGCAATACCACCCTATTCCTGGCATCCGATCTGAGCAGCTATATCACCGGACAGGTCATCAGTGCCTGTGGCGGACTTAACATATAAATCGGATTTATCTTCTGAATAATATTTTTTTATTAAAACTGCACCGGAATCCTCCGATTGTTGATTTCGTGATGTAGTTTTACGGGCTGTGAAAAAGAAGTTATTCGCCTACTTATTGCTCACCATCATCTCTTTTCAACTCCTTCCGCTGAAGGAAGTGGGAGCCATTTTTTATGGAAACCAGATGGTAGAAGAGATTTGCAATGCTGCTGATGCCGACGGAAAAAGCACAGAAGGAAGCGAAGACCTTAAAAAATCAGACCTTTTCTATCACGGGATGAGCATCAGCATTGGTTTTGAACCGGGTGTTGAGGTTAATGCTAACCCTGCCTCTAAAGATTATATTTCCCGTTTGGCAGACGACATCCCAACACCCCCACCCCTGCCTTTTCTGAGCATCTGATTGCTATCAAAGATTTACGGTTGCTACCTACTGTTTGGCCATGAATGATCATGGGCATATGAGGCATGCACACAATTATTACCACAAATATTCCATCAAACGTACCACAAGCCGAAAGGCACAAGCAAATCATCAAATGAGACAACATTCCAAAGAATTTCTGGCCAACCTGACACCATTCAAATGTTATGAAATCCTTGTTGAAGGCAACCAACGCTTCGTCAACAACCTCAGCACAGACCACGACCATCTTGAAATGGTCAATGAAACAAGGGAGGGACAATACCCTTTTGCTGTGGTCTTAAGCTGTATGGATTCGCGCACATCAGTTGAACTGATTTTCGACCAAGGCCTGGGTGACCTCTTCAGTGTAAGGGTTGCAGGCAATATTGTCAATAATGATATCCTCGCTAGCATAGAATATGCCGTCAAGTATGTAGGGTCCAAACTGTTGGTAGTATTGGGCCACACAGAATGCGGTGCCATCAACAGCGCTAAAAAAGGTGTGAAAGACGGACACATTTCCGAATTGCTGAATAAAATCAAACCGGCCATCACCAAGGCCATGCTCGAAGAGAACGACACCAGACTCTTCAATGATACTGTTGCCTACACCAATGTAGAAAACAGTCTTGAAGAGATCATATCCGGCAGTGAGATCGTCAAAGACCTTTTCTCCAGGGGGGAAATTGGCATTGTTGGAGCCGTTTACAATGTCGATAATGGTCGAGTGGATTTCTTCAAAAACCTAACCAAAAAAGTGAAATAACCTAATTTCATTCCAAAGCATATCTGCCATGAATTCAATGAAAAAATCCCTGAGTGCCGACCTCCTCGCCGGCATGGTCGTTTTCCTCGTAGCCCTCCCTCTTTGTTTGGGTATTGCTGTAGCCAGTGGCGCTCCTCCCTTCGCCGGCATCATCAGTGGTTTCATAGGTGGCATTGTGGTTGGGATCCTGAGCAAATCGCATGTAAGCGTATCCGGACCAGCTGCAGGGTTGATTGCCATCATACTCGTGGCTGTAACCGATCTCGGTTATGAAACCTTCCTGGCAGCAGTGATGATTGCCGGACTGATCCAGCTCACACTGGGTCTTGCCAAAGCAGGTGGCATCTCCAGCTATTTCCCCACCAGTGTTATTGAAGGGATGTTGGTGGCCATCGGCATAATCATCATCAAGAAAGAATTGCCCCATGCCATCGGATACGACCTGGAACATGAAGGTGATTTTTTTTCCTACCAATTGCTGAAAGCTGATGAAGGATTCTTTGGAGAATTGTTGCATGCCTTCAATTTTGCCCATACCGGAGCCATCATCGTAGCTCTGGTTTCCATTGCCATCATCATAGCTTTCAACAAAGTGCCTGCTTTAAAAAAAATCAAAGCGATTCCAGGAGCCTTGGTAGCCGTGGTTGCTGGCATATTGCTCAACGAACTATTCAAATCAACTATGCCCGAATGGGTGATTGCCAATGAACACTTGGTGGTTTTGCCAACAGCAGACTCTGTACAGTCGTTTTTGGGACAATTTCAGACACCAGACCTGAACGGATTCACCAACCCGCAAGTGTGGGTGGTGGGACTGACAATTGCCATCGTTGCTAGCATTGAAACACTGCTGTGCCTGGAGGCCGGAGACAAGATGGATCCGCTGAAACGCTACTCCAGTGCCAATGCGGAATTGAGAGCACAAGGCATTGGCAACCTGCTGTCTGGTCTGATTGGCGGTCTACCCATGACTTCTGTAATTGTTCGAACCACCGCCAATATCAATGCCGGCGCTAAAACCAAAATGTCAGCCATTTTCCATGGCATATTCCTACTACTGGCGGTTATCGCTATACCCGGTTTGCTGAATAAAATCCCTATGGCCAGCCTGGCGGCCATCCTCATCATGATCGGACTCAAACTGGCCAGTCCGAAAGTGTTCAAACACATCTGGCATTCCGGCAAACACCAATTTATCCCCTTCATCATCACCGTCATTGCAGTGGTATTCACCGACCTTCTTAAAGGTGTTGGCATTGGCTTGGTGGTCAGTATTTTCTACATCCTCGCAGGCAACTTGAAACTGGCCTATTTCTTCCGGAAAGAACAGCACCATGAAGGTGAAACAATTCACATTGATCTGGCACAAGAAGTATCCTTCCTCAACAAGGCAGCCATCAAGCAAACCTTAGGAGCACTGCCAGAAAACAGCACGGTGGTGGTGGATGCCGCCAATACCGTCTATATAGATCACGATGTCTTGGAACTGTTGCGCGACTTTGTCAACTACGGAGCGAAAGACAGGAACATCAACATCACCTTGAAACACTTCAAACCAGCATACCGCATGGGTGATTTCACACATGTGCACTCACAAAAAGACTGACAACAACCAACATAACATGCATCAGCAGATTCAGTATCAGGAGGCATTCAATGAACACGGAGTGGTCCATAAAATCAAGCATTTCCTGCCTTCACAACAGGCATTGAAAGATTTCATCCACCACAATACCTTGCATGCTTTTCAGCACATGAAATTCTATGATGCCATCTTTAAGGCAGCAGGAATCTTCGGCTACGGCATGCACCTGAAACTGGAAGAATACAGGGGATTATACCATACGGGAAGAATCAGAAAAGATGTATTGGAGCGCATCATCGCTGCAAAAGGAGGCGATGGCGCGACTTGGGAAAGGAAACTGCTGCATGAAAAATATCCAAACAATAACACCCCACGTATTGGTCAGCTCCGTAAATATTGGAAATCGGAATACCAGTTCGACCTTGACAACCAGGTGCATCCCCTCCTGTTTCGAATTATAGCCGCATTCCTGGACCAAGGCGTTTCCATCACCAGTTACCCTGTTTCCAATAAAGGGTTTTTAAACAGCATCCGGCAACTGGAATCTACATCAGCTTCCAGCTTTTTCAAATCAAAAGCGGTCAGAAAGCAGTTTCTTGACGGCGACTTCAGCATCAGCACACTCCTGGCAACCATAGTGGGTGATGAATCTTATTTTGAACAATACCTGTTCGACATGCATTTCGCCCACCCGGGCTGGAGTGGATTTGTCAGTGCCGTAGAAGACCACCCGCAAACCCTGCTTGATAAAAGGAAGATTACCTTGGAGGAATTCACGGCATTTGAATTGCTGATGGAACTCGATGCCCTAACTACCAACCTGAGCAACCATTGGAAACCATTAGCATTTGCCGTGACTGCACCTCCTCAAGATCTCTTTGCCCCCGTGGAGAAAACGGAGTTCCAGGAAGTGATTGCCTGCTGGCAAGATGCCTTTGAGTGGAGCTATTATGACAGTGTGCTTAAAGGCCTTCAGCTATGGAATGCAAGACCCCTGCAATCCATAAAGGAAAAATCCTTCCAGGCTATTTTTTGCATTGATGAAAGAGAATGTTCCCTCCGCAGGCATATTGAATCTGTAGATACACAAGCTGAAACCCTTGGTGCACCTGGATTTTTTGGTGTTGAATTTTATTACCAGCAGTCAGGAAGCAAGTTTTACGACAAACTTTGTCCGGCTCCCGTAACACCAAAATACCTCATCAAGGAACAGAATTCCAGCATGCTGCACAACAAGGAAATCCTTTATTCTGGCCATTCACACGGTCTGCTTACTGGATGGTTATACAGCGCATTGGGGGGCTATCTTGCCTTTATCAAAACAATGAAAATCCTGTTCAGACCAGAAATGAGTCCGGCCATCTCTGATGCCTTCAGTCATATGGACAAATACGCTGTGTTGACCGTCGAAAACAAGGATCTGGGTGATGTGGAAAATGGATTGCAAATTGGGTACACCCCAGCAGAAATGGCTGTACGTGCTGAAGGTTTTCTAAAAAATATCGGGCTTGTCAGCAATTTTGCTCCACTGGTATACATTGTTTCCCACGGCAGCAGCAGCGCCAACAACCCACACCACGGCGCGCACGACTGTGGCGCCTGCAGCGGCAGACCGGGTGCAACCAATGCCCGCGTGATGGCCTTCATCCTCAACCATGAAAAAGTCAGGGAAACCCTTGCAGGAAAAGGTATCAACATCCCAACTGAAACCCGTTTTCTCGGCTGCATGCACGATACAGCTGCCGATGAGATGGGATATTATGATGATCACCAGCTGGATAAACAACTGGCCACGCAACACAAACGCAACAAATTGGTTTTCGAAAACGCACTGGACCTGAACGCCAAAGAAAGGAGCAGGCGATTTGCTTCCATCAATACCAAAGAGGAACTGCAGAAAGTGCGACAAGAGATACACAACCGATCGGTCTCCCTGTTTGAACCAAGGCCTGAGCTCGGGCATGGCACCAATACCCTTGCCATCATCGGCCGGAGGGAAATTTCCAAAGGGCTGTTCCTTGACAGGAGAGCATTTCTCAACAGTTATGACCCCACAACAGACCCCACAGGTGAAATCCTGACCAACGTAATGAAACCCATTGGTTTGGTCTGTGGCGGCATCAACCTGGAATATTATTTCAGTAGGGTAGACAACAGGAAAATGGGTGCCGGCACCAAACTCCCTCACAAAGTGATTGGGCTCTTTGGCGTTGCCAACGGCAGTGATGGTGACCTCAGACCCGGGCTGCCCTGGCAGATGATTGAAGTGCATGATCCTGTTCGCCTGCTGGTGGTGGTGGAACACCATCCTGATATCGTATTGAAAGCCATACAATCATCCCCTGAAGTGTTTGAATGGTATAACAACGAGTGGGTGCACATCATGGCCATAGACCCGGCCAACCGGTCTCTGCATTATTTCAGGAATGGTCATTTCGAAACCTATCATACCCTGATGGGTGAAGATGAAATCAAGACGATCGACAACCTGCAGGATTTCATTGAAACTGCCGAAGAGATGGAAACCAACCACATCATCCACGCCACCAAAGAAAACCTGCCCGTTTACCTCCTTGATTGAGAAAGTAAACCATCAACACAACAACGCTCCATCCATGAAATTGTCTGAAATACTTCTTGATCAAATACTGATTGTCTTTGTAGCCATCCCCCTGGTGGCTTTTCTATTATCACTTGCCTGGAAAAATCGACAGGAAAAACAAATCACCCTGCTGGTTCAAGCTACCAAAATCACCTACCTCGCATTTGCCCTTGTCTTTGCACTCATCTGGCTGGTCAGCGACAACACCGTATTGCAGTTCCACTTCCTCACACTCTATGAAACACCTGACTTTGTTTTTGCCCTGCAATTCCACTACGACTATCTTTCCCTTGTTTTCAGCATTGTTGGGGCTTTACTGTTTTTCATGGTAACCACTTTCAGCAAGTTCTACTTGCATCGGGATGAAGGCTTCAAACGTTTTTTCTCTACTATCCTGCTCTTCTCTTTTGGTTATAATCTGATCATTTTCGCAGGCAATTTTGAAACACTCTTCGTGGGGTGGGAAATCATCGGCCTGACTTCCTTTTTGCTCATCGCATTTTACCGCCACCGCTACCTACCTGTCAAGAATGCCTATAAAACCCTTTCCAACTATCGCCTCAGCGATATGGCCCTGATTCTGGTCATGTGGATGGTTCACCATTACATGCATAAAAATGTAAGTTTCACAGAACTGCCTGCCATTGCTGAAAAAATGGCATCGGATCCAAATCAGGGAACTGGCCTCTTCATTGCAGGTATGCTCTTGGTGGCGGCTATCGTCAAGTCGGCTCAATTCCCATTCACCAGTTGGCTTCCTCGTTCTATGGAAGGTCCCACTTCCTCCACTGCCATCTTTTACGGTTCTTTAAGTGTACATATCGGTGTTTTCATCCTCCTGCGCACCATGCCCATTTGGCAACCGCTACTCCTCATCAAATGGTCTGTATTGGTTTTTGGAGCACTTACCGCGCTGATTTCCACCAGTATTTCGCGGATACAAACTTCCGTGAAAACACAGATTGCCTACTCATCTGCTGCACAGATTGGATTGATTTTCATCGAAGTGGGATTGGGATGGGAAACACTGGCCCTGATCCATTTTGCAGGCAATGCATTCCTCCGCACCTACCAGCTGCTGGTCTCCCCCTCAGTACTCAACTACCTGCTCCACCATCAGATTTTCCATTACCATCCGCCACAAGACAAACCACTGGGACGGATTCAGGCAACGCTGTACACGTTGGGGGTGAAAGAATGGAACATGGATATCAACATGTACAGGTATGTGTGGAACCCTTTCAAATGGCTGGGCAAACAATTCAGTTTTTTGGGAAATAACCTGTTTTTTTCGTATATTCTGATTTCGGTACTGCTCCGTGGAACCTCATGGCTCGAAGATGGCAACCACATCAGTAAAGGAACAACCGTTACAATCTTTTTTGCAACAGCCTTCGTTATGACCCTCGCTGCCTTTTCATTCAGAGGAAAAGCCCTATCGGCCTGGAAATTGTTGTTCCTTGCTCACCTCGGACTCTTTTTCGGGTTTGGCACCGCCGCATCTGAAAAACAAACTGATATGTACCTTTATATGGGTGGCATACTTGCGGCTTTTTTGGCCGGATGGCTGCTCTTGGGCCGCACACAAAAGAAACATGGTGAACTGACCCTCAACCAGTTTTCTGGATTGGGCTTCAGGCAGAAAAATACAGGACTTGCATTTCTGCTCTGTACAATAGGTATAATCGGTTTTCCCATTACAACTGCATTCATCGGGATAGATGTATTGCTCACCTATATAGGTCCTGGTCAGGCACTGGATATGGTGCTCCTGACACTGACTTTCATCTTCCTGGAATTGGCTGCCATCCGCATTTACCTAAGGGTGTATCTCGGTCCGTACCAGGATGAACACGGCATTAGCTCATTCCGCTCATCATAATTTCACCGCCGTTCATGCTTTAATGATAACTTGCAGTCATCAACAGGCATTAAACACCATGAAATCATACGAAAAACTGCTGGAGGAAAACAAGCAATGGGCAGCTGGAAAAATAGCGCAAGATCCTGAATTTTTCTCCAGACTGGCCAATGTACAAACACCTGAATACCTTTGGATAGGCTGCAGCGACAGCCGGGTGCCCCCCAATGAAATTACCGGTACAGCTCCGGGTGAAATCTTCATCCACAGGAACATCGCTAATATGGTGGTGCATACTGATCTGAACCTGCTTTCCGTACTGCATTATGCCGTTGTAGTACTGAAGGTGAAACATGTGATTGTATGCGGACATTATGGCTGCGGTGGTGTGAAAGCTGCTATGACGCAAAATTCCTACGGCATCATCAACAAATGGCTTCGCAATATCAAAGACGTTTACCGCATCCACCGGGAAGAATTCTACAGTATACCGGATGAAAACAAAAAAATTGACCGGCTCGTAGAATTGAACGTGAAAGAGCAGGTGCTGAATCTGGCCAAAACCTCAATCATTCAGCAAGCCTGGAAAGATCAAAACGGACCCAACCTGCACGGATGGGTGTATGGTTTGGACAATGGACTTATCAAATCCATCATGGAAATGCCAGCAGGCACTCATATTGACCCCATATATGAATTCGATAACCTCTGATTGGAGAGGTTATCGCTTAACCCCTGGCATCAATCTCAGCAGATAGTGCATCAAAAATGCTGTCGATTGTACCCAGTCCATTGATGTTCACTACTTTATCGAAAGCCCTGTAATGGTCGGCCACAGCGAGCGTTTCGTTTTTGTAAACATTGATGCGCTTCTGCTGGATGGCAGGATCGGCGTCGTCAGATCTGCCGGAGGTTTTGGACCTGTTCAGCATCCGTGCCATGAGCTCTTCATCAGGAACATCCAGTGCCAACATCAAATCGATTTGTGATGCATGGCTTTGCAACAGGCTGTCCAATGCTTCCGCTTGGGCCTTGGTGCGCGGGAAACCGTCAAAAAGGAATCCATGTACACCCGGGTTAGCCGTAATGGCAGCATCCACCATGCCAATAACAACTTCGTCAGGAACAAGCTGACCGGCATCCATAAATGCTTTAGCCTTCAATCCCAGTTCGGTTTGATTGGTGATTTCCGCACGCAGGATATCCCCTGTAGAAAGGTGCTTGAAACCATATCGGGCAATGAGTTTCTCGGATTGGGTGCCCTTGCCACTGCCGGGAGGACCAAAAAGAATGAGATTGAACATATTGTTCTGTTGGGGGTTATTAATGAAATTTTACATTGGCCCTGGCAGAGGAAATTCTGCATTTCCTTAACAAAAACCGAGCGCAAATATAATTAGATTTATAGCAATGAAACCCCAATGAACATGAAATTGAAAAGCCTTATCATTATCTCCCTGGCCATGGCCAACATCCATTGCGGACAGGCACAGGAACAAAAAACGCAAACAGCAACCAAAATGAATACCAACAACCCCGCATTCAACAGGAAAAGTGAAGAGAAAATAGATATGCCTGAAGAAAAATGGAAGGAAGTCCTGACCCCGGAACAATACTACATCGCCCGGCAAAAAGGAACAGAACGTCCATGGACCAGCAAATTTGAAAAATTTGACGAAAAGGGCACTTACTATTGCGCAGCCTGCGGCAATACCCTCTTCCAGAGCAATACCAAATTCGACAGCGGCTGCGGATGGCCCAGCTTCTTTGAACCCGTCAACAAGAAAAGTCTTATCTATACGCCAGACAATTCACACGGCATGCAACGTACCGAAGTACAATGCGGTCGCTGTAAAGCCCACCTGGGACATGTTTTCAATGATGGCCCTCCCCCAACCGGACTCCGCTACTGCATCAATGGGGTGATTTTGGGGTTTGAGAAGAAATAAGGCAGGAGGCACGAGGCAATAGGCAAGAGGCACGAGGGAAGAGGCACGAGGGAAGAGGCACGAGGGAAGAAGGACAGGATCCTATTAAAAAAGAACAGGGAGCAGATTGGTTTTATCCAACTTTGCTCCCTGCTTTATTTTAATCAAGCATATCTCTTATGCCTAGTGCCTAGTGCCTAGTGCCTTTCCTTGTGCCTTATGCCTAGTGCCTGGCTGTTTACTTAGCCTGATCCATCTCAGCAAAGATGGTGATCTCCACATCCTTACCAACTACTGCTCCACCGGCTTCGATGGCTGGATTGAATTTTTGACCAAATGCGAGACGATCAATGGTGGCTTTAGCCTTGAAACCGGCTTTGATACCGCGACCGGTATTCACCTGACCGCCATAAGTAACATCAAAAGTTACAGACTTGGTTACATCACGGATAGTGAGGTCTCCAGTCAGTGCATACTTGTTGCCGCCCAAAGGTTTCATGGACTTGCTCACAAAAGTCATTTTGGGGAATTTCTCTGCATTGAAGAAATCATCACCCTTCAGGTGACCATCCCTGCGCTCATTGTCGGTATTGACAGAAGCTACATCCACACTGAAATTGACAACAGCGTCAGAAAGGTCGGCCTTGGAAGCCACCAGGCTGCCATCAAACATTTTAAATGAACCTTCCACCTCTGATACCACCATGTGGGATACGGTGAATTTCACATTGGAATGCACTTTGTCGAGATTCCATTTGGTTTGCGCCTGCATGCCCAACACCGCTACGATGAGAGCAACTGAAAGTACGAGCTTTTTCATGTTTTGATTGATTTTGATGTTTAAACACTAAATTAGAACGTTTTGCGTTTCCGGCAAAATTAATTCTAATGGTTAGACAGATTGGACGGGATTTTGTTCACCCAAAAGAAATTTCAAGGCAAACGGATTAATACATAATTTACAGCACACAGAATCCCAAGAAACATGAGAAAAAGTCTTTCCCTCCTCGTTCTGCTGACAGGTTCCCTGCTCAGCATGGCCCAGCAGCAGGTCTCTCTGGACCAATTCAAATCATGGAAACCCAGAAATATCGGACCCGCAGGTATGAGCGGTCGCATCACCACCATCGACGCCGTAGTGGCAGACCCCAACCAAATCTGGTTGGGAGCAGCCTCAGGTGGTGTATGGAAAACACATAACGCAGGCGCCAGCTGGGAATCAGTATTCGATGAACAACCCATCCTCAACATCGGCTCTATCGCGATACAACAGTCCAACCCCTCAACCGTTTGGGTGGGTACAGGAGAAGGCAACCCGCGAAACTCCATCAGCCTGGGTGAAGGCATCTACAAAACCATAGACGGCGGTGCCTCCTGGAAGCGCATGGGGCTTGAAAAAACACGCAACATCCACCGCATCATCGTAGACCCGTCCAACCCCAACACCGTATATGCAGGTGCCATCGGCAACCCCTATGCGGAACACCCGGAAAGGGGCGTTTTCAAAACCACTGATGGAGGTGAAACATGGAACAAAATCCTGTTCACCAATGACACTTCTGGTGTGGCAGATATGATCATGGACCCTTCTAACCCAAATAAACTCTTTGTGGCCATGTGGCAGCACCGCCGCACGCCCTGGAGCCTCAGCAGTGGCGGCTCGGGAAGCGGACTCTACATGACCTACGATGGTGGCAAAACCTGGAAAAAATTGGGTGAAAAGGAAGGCCTCCCGGCAGGCAACTACGGCCGCATCGGCCTCGCCATCTCCCGCAGCAACCCCAACAGGGTGTATGCCCTGGTGGAAGCCACCAAAAACGGTCTCTATAAAAGTGATGATGGTGGCAAAAGCTGGACACTCATGAACAGCAACCCGGAATTTGTATCAACACGTCCTTTCTATTTCCAGGAAATCGCCTGCGACCCTGAAAATGAAAACCGCCTCTGGTTGATCTACCAGATGATTTCCAAAAGCGATGATGCCGGTAAAAATTTTGAAGTGGTCATCCCCTACAACGGTATCCACCCCGACCACCATGCCTTCTGGATCCACCCCACCAACCCCAACTTCATCATCGATGGTAACGATGGTGGCATCGGCATCACCCGAGACAAGGGAAAAACCTGGTTGTTTGATGAAAAACTGCCTGTAGGTCAATTTTACCACATCAATGTTGACAACGAAATGCCCTACAATGTAATGGGTGGTATGCAAGACAATGGTACCTGGCGCGGACCAGCCTATACCTGGATGAGCGCGGGCATCAAAAACTACTATTGGGAAAACATATGGGGCGGAGACGGCTTTGACGCCATGGCTGACCCCGATGACGCCAACTGGATCTATGCCATGAGCCAGGGCGGTTCTGTAGGCAAATACAATGTCAAAACCGGTGAAAGCTGGTATATCAAACCACCTGCACCAAACCTGAAAACCATGCTGCGCTTCAACTGGAACTCCGGTATGGCACAAGATCCAACCAATACATCCACAATTTATTATGGCAGCCAATTCTTGCACCGCTCCACCAACAAGGGTGCTTCCTGGGAAATCATCTCCCCAGATCTGACTACCAACGACAGTGTGAAAATCGACCAAACAAACAATGGCGGAATCTCCATAGACATCACCGGAGCAGAAAACTATTGCACCATCCTCACCATCGCACCGTCTGCCAAAGATAAAAATGTGATTTGGGTGGGTACCGACGATGGCAACGTGCAAATGACCCGCGATGGCGGCAAAACATGGACCAACTTCAGGGGTAAAATTCCGGGATTGCCAGTAGGCGCTTGGATACCCCAGGTACAAGCCTCCCGCCACAATGCGGGTGAAGCCTTCGTGGTGGCCAACGACTACCGGAGAGGTGATTTCAAACCTTACATCTTCCGTACAACGGATTATGGAAAAACCTGGACCCGACTGGCTGATGAGAAAAAAGTGATTGGCTATGCCCTCTGTGTGTTGCAGGACCCGACTGAACCGAACCTGATTTTTGCAGGAACCGAACAGGGACTTTGGGTGAGCATGGACAATGGCGCAACCTTCCAACAGTGGAAGAACGGCTACCCGAGCGTATCCACCTATGACCTGACCATCCAAGAAAGGGAGGCTGACCTGGTCATTGCTACCTTCGGCCGTGCCCTCTGGGTTTTGGATGATATCCGTCCGCTTAGGAAACTCGCTGCTACCAAGGGTATTGCCAACAAAACATTCACAGCATTCGAAACCAAAACAGCTGTTCAGGCTCAATACCGCAATGCACCCGGTTATGAGTGGAGCACCTGGGGTATCTGGGATGCAGAAAACAGGGCATCAGGTGCACCTGTATCTTTCTTCATCAAAGCGGGTACCGACAGCTCTTCCAAAAAAGACACTGTTGCTGTTAAAATATATAACGACAAGAATGAGGTCATCCGCAACCTGCGTTGGTCAGCCGAAGCCGGCTTCAACCGCAATACCTGGGGAATGGAAGAACGCGGTTTCCGCTCTCCTGGTGGCGGTGGCGGTCGCAGAATGGGTGGCGGCGGAGGCCGTGGCAGTGCAGAACCGGGTGGACAACAAGTGCTACCAGGTATCTATAAAGTGGTGATGACGTACAAGAATGAGAAAGACTCCACCATGGTAACCGTTATTGATGACCCCAGACTGGGTAACCGCAATAACATCAAACTGGCACAGGCTGCACTCCGGGCTGAATTGAAAAAGAGTGGCGACAAACTGATTGACATCACTGACCTGCTCAGTGAAGCTGAAGATGCTGCCAAAAAAGTGGATGGGTATATCGCAAGTATGAAAGGCAAGGAAATCGATTCATTGAAAAAAACCGGAAAAGAATTGACCGAAGCCATCAAAAACCTCCGTGAATACCTGAATGGCAAACCCCAAACCAAGCAGGGCTACGGTCAGGTGCCTCAAATTACGGTGATGAACCAATACCAACAGGCCAACAGCGCCATCAGTTCCAAAGCCATCGAACCCGGTGCCCAAGAAAAAATGCTGGTGGAGAGAGCTGCCAAATTGGTGGAAGAAGCAGTAATCAAAGCAGACAACTTCAAAAACGGCATCTGGAAAAAATACCAGGAACAGGTGAAAGCAACCAAGCTTGATCCGTTTGG
>JBDLUN010000216.1:0-18248 GCA_039805245.1 Bacteroidota bacterium | reverse complement strand
ACAAGAAGCAGCATTGGTTGCCTTCATGAAAACACTCAGCGACGGTTATACCGGAGCAGCTCTCTAAGCCTATCAGATCAAGGCCATATACAACACCAAGCCCCGCTTTTGCGGGGCTTTTGTGTTAAAAAAAATGTGAAAATTTTCATAAAATAAATTGATAAGTTACTTGCATTTATCAATTCCACTGATCATATTTGAATTACCAAACACGGTGAATGCTAAAACCGTGAACTCCTCAATCCTCCGAAAGACTGTCGTAACTCTTTTTCTGAATTAAATTTTTAACACCATGTTACACAGCCAAAAACTGCAAACTTTAGCAGTAGCATTCCTTTCTGTTTTGTTACTCGACTCATGTAAAAAGGATCTTTCAGTTGATCCTGAATTTGACAATGCCAGGGCTAGAACCAGAACATCCTTGACTGCTCTTGAGCAATTGGGCAAGCAGATTTTCTTTGACGCCAGGCTGTCTGAGCCTGTAGGCGTTCAAGCATGTGCCTCCTGCCATGCCCCTCAAGTAGGCTTCTCCGGGTTTGGTGATGTTCCAACTGGAGGTGCTGCAGCCGCACAAGGTTTCAAGCGCGGCTTCGTTGCCGGTGTGGGTGAAGGAGCCAATGCTGGCGCTTTCGGCAGAAGAAGACCACCCAGTGCAGCTTATGCTACCATGAGCCCTGTATTTTCTGAAATTATGATCATCCCTGACGCTGCAGACATCGCCTTGGGAGAACTTCCAGCACCTGCTTTCATCGGTGGAAATTTCTGGGATGGTCGCGCAACAGGAACCCGCCTCGGCAATCCTGCTGCTGAACAAGCCCTCGGTCCTTTCCTGGCCGATAAAGAGCAAAACCACCCGAGCCCTGCTGCCGTTTTGGCCAAACTCAGGAGTAACCGTGCCTACATCGCCTTGTGGCAAGCTGCTTTTGGTACACCTGATATCAACAACCTCACTCCAGACCAGGTTAGGCTGAATTACGACAGGATTGGCACCGCAGTAGCTGCATATGAAGCATCAAGCGAAGTGAACCAATTCAGCTCCAAGTACGACGCTTACAAGCGTGGACTGGCAACATTGACTCCACTCGAAGCTGAAGGTCTTCAAATCTTTATCACCCCTGCACCCGGTGGTGGAGAATGTTATGATTGCCACACCCAACAGGGATTGGCTGCAATCGAGCCTCCTGCTGGTGATGCATTCACCGATTTCATGTACCACAATGACGGTATCCCTGCCAACTTGCGCAATCCTGGTGGTAATGTTTCACCTGATCCAGGATTGGGTGCAATGTTGGAAGCTTCTGGCAATCCAGCTTGGGTAGCTAAAGCAGCTGAGAACTACGGCCGTTTCAAAACGCCAACACTCAGGAATGTAGCCAAAATGCAACGTTTCATGCACAATGGCGCTTTCTCTTCTCTTGAAGAAATCACACACTTCTACAACACCCGCGACGTGTTGGGTGAAGGATGGAATGGAATACCTTGGGCAGCACCTGAATATCCTTTCAACATGGATTTCCATGGTGTAGGTGGATTAAATCTGACTGCACACCAAGAGGCAGCATTGGTTGCCTTCATGAAGACGCTTAGCGACGGTTATACTGGACCTACACAATAAAAAAAACCAGAGAAAGATGTTACAACAATTAGCCCCGCATTTGCGGGGCTTTTTTGTTTAAAGAATATGGTTATTTTAGAAAATCAGTTTTACATATATGATATTTTACTAATACAAAGCAAAAATAATTCACTTTTTTTTTGGCAATTATCAAAATGATTTAGAACTTCGAACAAATCATAGATATAGTCTATATCCAATCCTTTGATAAAGCCAATCACGCTTTACTATTTTATCCACTCCATCCTCTGTCAGAGCCATTCCAATTCCAAAGAAAGACTGCTGTAACTCCTCTTTTTCTGAATTAAATCATTTTGTATGTTACAAAGTCGTAAGCTGCACATGGCTGCAGTCTTGTTTTTATCCGTATTGGTGTTGGACTCCTGTAAGAAAGACATCGCAGATTCAGCACTTGAAATTGAAAGCGCCAGGGCTAGAGTCAAGACCACACTCACACCACTTCAGCAATTGGGCAAGCAAATTTTCTTTGATGCCCGTCTCTCAGAACCCATGGGAGTTCAAGCCTGTGCTTCCTGCCATGCACCTCAAGTTGGATTCACCGGATTTGGTGATATCCCAACTGGTGGAGCCGCCTCAGCACAGGGTTTCAAAAGAGGATTTATTGCTGGAATTGGCGAAGGTGCCGCAGCAGGTGCCTTTGGCAGAAGAAGGCCCCCGAGTGCTGCTTATGCCAGCATGAGCCCTGTTTTCTCTGAAATCCTCATCATCCCTGATGCCGCTGACTTGGCCTTAGGTGAATTACCGGCTCCTGCCTTCATTGGAGGAAATTTCTGGGATGGTCGCGCCACCGGTCTCCGCTTGGGTAACGCTAGTGCTGAACAGGCGCTTGGTCCTTTCCTCGCAGGAAAAGAACAGAACCACCCGAGCCCTGCAGCTGTGCTTGCCAAACTCAGAAGTAACCGTGCCTATATCGCACTGTGGCAGGCAGCTTTTGGAACCCCTGATATCAACAACCTGACTCCTGAGCAAATCACGCTCAATTACGACAGGTTGGGTACAGCTGTAGCAGCTTACGAAGCATCTTCAGAAGTGAACCAATTTTCTTCCAAATATGATGCATACAAAGCCGGTCGTGCAACCCTCACTCCATTAGAGGCAGAAGGTCTTCAGGTATTCATCCAGCCAGCTCCGGGCGGTGGTGAGTGCTATGATTGCCACACCCAGCAAGGCTTAGCCAACGTGGAACCACCTGCCGGTGATGCTTTCACCGACTTCATGTACCACAATGATGGTATTCCAACAAATCGCAACAACCCCGGTGGTAATGTTAGCCCTGATCCAGGATTGGGTGCTATGTTGGAGGCTTCCGGCAACCCTGCTTGGGTAGCTAAGGCAGCAGAAAACTATGGCCGCTTCAAAACCCCTACCCTCAGAAACGTGGGTAAAATGCAACGGTTTATGCACAATGGTTCAATGTCATCCTTGGAAGAAATCGTACATTTCTACAACACCCGTGACGTACTCGGAGAAGGTTGGAACGGTGTACCCTGGGCTGCACCAGAATATCCGTTCAATATGGATTTCCATGGTGTAGGCGGATTGAACCTCACCGCACGACAAGAGGCTGCACTGGTAGCCTTCATGAAAACGTTGAGCGACGGTTATACTGGTCCTACGAACTAAATCAAGTCTAGCTGTATCCCTACATATAAGGGTCTTACCTTCGGGTAAGACCCTTTTTTTGTTTATACCCCTTCCGACCAAACCCTTACCTACATTGAACTACAGAAAAAACGATATCCCATAATCTATACAATATTTTTCAATATCGAAAGATTCAATACAAGTTTTTTACAAAATATTTACAATTCATGAAGCATCATTATACTTTTACAAAACAATAACGCGCTCCACAGATTCTTAGTCCAAGAAACCACTCCAATTCCCCTGAATTTCCTACCCAATTCCTTAGAGAGACTGTTGTAACTTCTTTTCTGACATTTTAAAAAACAAACTATGTTACACAGTAGAAAACTGCAGACGGTTGCAGTATTGTTTTTGTCCGTTTTCATTTTGGATTCCTGTAAAAAAGACATTGCAGATTCCACGCTCGAAATTGAAAGTGCCCGCGCAAAAAGCAAAACAGCACTCACGCCGCTGCAACAGCTGGGCAAACAGATTTTCTTTGATGCTCGTCTGTCTGAACCCGTTGGTGTGCAAGCTTGTGGTTCTTGCCATGCCCCTCAAGTAGGTTTTGCAGGATTCGGGGACGTACCCACTGGCGGTGCAGCTGCAGCACAAGGCTTTCAACGTGGCTTTGTATCCGGTATCGGTGAAGGTGCAGTTGCCGGTGCTTTCGGTCGCAGGAAGCCACCAAGTGCAGCTTATGCCACACTTAGCCCAGTGTTGTCGCTCGTCACACTTGTTGTAGATCCAGCAGACATTGCTTTGGGTGTTATTGAACCCCAGGTTTTCCAAGGTGGATTGTTTTGGGACGGTAGGGCAACAGGACTCCGTTTGGGCAGCACCGGTGCTGAACAAGCACTCGGTCCCTTCTTAGCAGACAAGGAGCAAAACCACACCAATCCAGCACAGGTTTTGGGTAAGTTGAGGAATAATCGTGCTTATATCGCTTTATGGCAAGCAGCGTTTGGAACGCCAGATATCAATAACAGTACCGCTGAACAAACAGCGCTCAACTACGACAAAGTTGGACAGGCAATCGCTGCTTATGAGTCTTCATCAGAAGTGAATCAGTTCTCTTCCAAATATGATGCCTATAAAGCAGGCCGGGCTACACTGACAGCACAAGAAAGAGCAGGTTTACAACTCTTCATTCAACCAGCACCAGGTGGTGGTGAGTGTTATGATTGCCACACACAAAACAGGTTGGCAAACGTTGAGCCCCCTGCAGGAGATCCTTTCACCACTTTCAATTACATGAATGATGGCATCCCCTCCAACCCCAACAATCCCGGTGGAAATGCTGCTCCAGACCCAGGTTTGGGTGCCTTCCTCGAAAATTCAACCAACCCTGTTTGGAAAGCAATGGCTCCACTTGAATATGGTAAATTCAAAACACCTACCCTGCGGAATGTGGCTAAAGGTCAGCGTTTCATGCACAATGGTGTGTTCAGTTCACTTGAGCAGGTTGTTCACTTCTACAATACTCGTGACGTATTTGGTGAGGGATGGAATGGTGTTCCTTGGGCTGCACCAGAATATCCCTTCAACATGGACTTCCATGGTGTAGGTGGCTTAAACCTTTCTGCAGCTCAGGAAGCTTCACTAGTAGCATTCATGAAAACATTAAGCGACGGTTATACCGGTCCAACGCAGTAACAATTCAGAAAAAGCTGGATACAGCAGCTAGGACGGCCCCGATTTCAATCGGGGCCTTTTTTTGTGCATCCATCAATACTGATTATGCAGTAATTTAGTCATTCAATTGACAATCCCATGCCTATCCGCTTTTATACTTTATTTACCCTGCTCTTTACCACATTACTGACTGCCCAAACACATGGACAGCAAATTGATTCCATGATGATGGTTTATGCAGACGGATTTCCCAAAGAACGCATACACGTTCACTTCGACAAATCAGCATACAACCAGGAAGAGACCATTTGGTATAAAATATATATCCTAGATGACAGGGGATTGACTCAACTCAGTAAAAATGTTTATACGGAGTGGTTTGACACGACCGGGAAAATGATCAGACAAACTGTTGCACCACTGTATCAATCGACCTCCAAAGGTGCTTTCGAATTGCCTGCTGATTATGCCGGCAATTTCATCCGAATGAAAGTATATACGCAATGGTCGCTCAATGATGAAGCGGACTTTCTTTACACCAAGGATATTCAGATCAACAATGCCGTAGAGATAAAAGATACAAAACTGAAGCTGCTTCAACCACAGGTTGGATTGTTCCCTGAAGGAGGAGAATTGGTATATGGATTGCAAGGTAAAGTTGCATTCAAGGCAGCAGACAATAGAGGTATACCAGTTAAGATCAAAGCGATATTGCTGAACGACATGAACAAAATCCTGGACACCTTGAAAGTCCAACACGATGGCATGGGCAGTTTTATACTGCAGCCCAAATTGGGTGAAAAATACCAGGTGAAATGGACTGACCCCAACGGCAATTCCGGTATCACTCCCCTGCCGGTGAATAAAACTGAAGGGGTTTCCTTTGGCGTAAAAACGAGCAATGAATTCGCAACCATTTCTGTAAGCCGAACACCCAATGCACCAGCCAACATGAAAATGATGACCCTGCTGGTTCATATGAATCAAAATATCCTTTTCAAAGTAAGTCTGAATGCAACAGACAGAACAAGCCTTTCAGCCAACATACCCATCGCGGAACTCAATACCGGTGTTTTGCAATTCACTTTGTTTTCAGCAGATTGGATGCCGGTCGCTGAACGCATCATCTTTATCAATAACCGCACCCATGAATTCAGTGCCAAAGTGCTGACCCAACTGGTGACCCTTACCAAGCGCGGGAAAAATGTTTTCGATGTGTTTGTGACGGATACGGCCTCCACCAACATGTCGGTTTCTGTAACGGATGCTTCTATTGAATCACAGGCTTCCTCCCATACAATCCATTCCGACCTGTTGCTGAGCAGTGAAATCAAGGGCCGGATATACAACCCAGGGTATTATCTGTCCAGCGATTCAGATTCAGTGATGGCCAACCTGGATTTGGTGATGCTGACCCATGGTTGGAGAAAGTTCGATTGGGAAAAACTGAAGGCTGGGGTAGGTCCGGAATTGAAATACCCATTTGAAGCAGACAGAATGAAAATATCCGGTAAAATCTATGGGCTGAAAAATACAAGTGTTGGCGACCTCTTACTCAACCTCATCATCCAATACAAAGACAGCAGCAAAAACTTTGTTTTCCAGCCGGTTACCAAAGAAGGGACTTTTGAGAACAGGGATCAATTCTTTTATGATACGGCTAGGATTTTTTACAGCTTCAACCAGAATCAGCGACTGAATGACATTGCCCAGGTGCAGTTTGACAATGGATTGCTCAAACCCACCAGCAAACAAATCCCTATCAGTGAAGCTGAAAAACTTTTCAATTGGAATGACAGCCTGGCGAGAGCAAGGATGAACTATTTCCTAAGTCTACAGGAAGAGTGGAAGAAAAGATCTTCCTATAAAACCCTGCAAGAAGTGATTATCAAATCCCGCGTCAAACCCAAAGAAGATGTTGTTGACCAACGCTATGCAACAGGTCTCTTTGCCGGTGGTGATGCTTTTGTATTTGACTTGTTGAATGACCCTTCTGCCGCTGGCGGTTTCGACATACTTTCCTATCTGCAAGGCCGTGTACCCGGACTGCAAATCAGTCGGGGCGGAGGCCCAGGAGGTGTATCCATGAATTGGCGTGGGGGTACGCCGGATGTTTATCTCGATCAGCAAAGGGTTGGACCAGATATGGTCATGTCGCTGAATATCAGAGACATTGCGATGGTTAAAGTTTTCAGACCTCCTTTTTTTGGATCTTTTGGCGGCGGTGGTGGCGGTGCTATTGCCATCTACACTAAAAAAGGAGGTGATTCAAGGGCAGACAACAGCAAGAACAGCAAAAGCATGCTTTCTTCTCTGATTACCGGCTTCACCAGGTTCAAGGAATTCTACAATCCCCAATACGATAATCCCAATGAGAATCCCGAAACGGATATCCGGTCAACCTTATACTGGAATCCATATGTGATGACCAACCAGAAAAATCCACGTTTCAGGGTGCAGTTTTTCAACAATGATTTTAGCAAAAAACTGCAAATTGTATTGGAAGGTGTTACTTCAGATGGAAGAATGACAAGAACAGTTAAAATCCTGGAATAAATTACCTGACCAGGATTACCGTACCGGTCCGCCTGATAACCTTGTCATCAATATCAATGCCTTCAGCCATCCAAACATAAGGCCCAGCTGGCATTGGCATTCCTCGGAATCCTCCTTCCCAACCATTGGAAGAAGAGGCTTGTTTATTGTCGTACACAACATTACCCCATCGATCAAATACCCTAAACAGATTCATTTGTCTGATGCCTATCAAGAATGGATACAACTTGTCGTTTTGTCCGTCTGCATTAGGTGTAAACCCTTCAGGAACCATAATGTCATTTTCCCTGAAAACCCTTACCAATAAGGAGTCTACCGTAGTACAGCCTGCAGTGGTGGTGATGGCAATTCGGTAATCCTGCTGTTGGGTAAGGCGGGCCTCCGGATTTTTTACCAAAGGATTGGACAACCCTGTTCCCGGGAGCCATTGGTAACGCTCACCAAATTCTCTTGCCTGCAAGGCAAGGGAACGGTTCAAAATGGCATTGACAGCTGGATACCTAATTGCAGGAAGCGGACTCTCAATCTTCACATATAATAGTGCGGTATCAGCAAGCATGTTGCATGATTTTGGTGTCACGACCAATTGGGTCATATACAAACCAGGTTTAGTATAAATATGTTTTATTACCAAACCCGTATCCTGTTTTCCATTTCCAAAACTCCAATCATATTTAACCATTCCGCTTTCAGCAATTAGACTTTTGCTGATGAATTCAACTGGAATATCAATGCAGGTGCTGGTACCAACCGTATATTTTGCATCAGGGGCCTTGATCAATCGCAGTTGGATGCTATCCGGATCCATCACGGTACATCCCTTATCGGTAATATAAGCGACCCTATAAGTACCGGCTATTTTGGCATCATAAGTTGATCGTACAGAATCAACCACTTGTTTACCATCCCTGTACCACTGGTAACGGAAACTTCCTGTTGCTGCCAATTGCAATGGATATCCGTTGCAGATATCATTTGATGCCGGTTTAATCAGTTTACCGAAAATATCCGGGTAGGCCAACACAGACATAATGGCTGATGTATTGCTGCAACCACTCGTATTGGTAAATACAACCTTGTAATTGCCAGCCTTTTGTATCATATGCGCAGATGAGGTCATCCCATTCAACAGAACATCATCCAGATACCATTGTAAACCATAAGTCTGGTTGACTTTCAACATCAATGAATCACCATTGCAAAGCCCGGGATTGCCTGTGATGACCGGCAATGGAGCAGGATCAAAAAGAATATTGACTTTAGTTCTGTTCAGGGAAAGACAACCTGTCTGCAGGTCCCTTGTTTCAGCATAATATTGAACAGTGGCATCCAATGTATCGGTAGTATATTGGTTGGCACCAAACCCACGGTTGGCGGTGTCTCCACCAACAGGTAAAATATACCAATCCGTTATTCCACCTTCAGGAGGAAGGGAATTAAGCTCAACCGGACCAATGCTACAATTCACCACATCTTTGGCAGTAGGTGCAAGCGGCAGAGGGTTTACAAAAATCTTGACAGCGGTTGATGTATCCGGTGTACAAATACCACTTTGTACCCTTACCCTGTAAAATGTTGTTGACTTGATCCGATCAACCCAAATGGCTGAGTCACCGGCCAAATTGACATCGGCAAAATTCAAGGAATCTGCGGATGACTGCCACTGGATAAGACCGTTAAAACCTGTCAATTGTAATTGCAGACTGTCTGCACCTGCACAAACTGGTTGGGCTCCGTTAATTTGACCGGCCAGTGTGGGCAATGGTGCATCAACTTTAAAGGTATCAGTTATTGACGGATTGCAACCATTATCCACATTTAACAGCACCCTGTAATAATGGGCACTAACCAAATTTACCAAGGTCAAACTGTCGGTTTTGGCTCCGGGAATATCTTCGAAGTTGATGTTATCCATCGACAACTGCCACTGTATGCGTCCCTCCTGTCCGGTTAATTTCAAACCCACCTGATTGTTGCCGGCGCAAACAATAGTATCACCTGCAATTATACCGGTTTTTGCAAATGGGATGATATCCGCCATTACTGCAGTCCGGGTGGATGAAATACAACCTGTTATTCTACTCCGGGATTCTGCATAGTAAAACTTGGTTCCCACTACGTCCGGCGTAACAAAAATATTGCTGGCCAAACGCAAAGCGGGACCTGATCCGGGAATAGAATCAGCAAACCAATCGGCAACCATTCCGGCACCAGTAGGCGGAAACGCACGCAATATCACCTGCCCTGTTCCACAACGGAAACCATCTTCAGTAACGGGAGGCAGTGGCAAAGGATTTACTGTCTGGGTAACAAATGGGCTGACATTGGAGAGACAGCTGCCGTTTTTAACCACAACCCTGTAATAAGTAGTATTGGTCAGGTTCACCAATTTCAAGGAATCGGAAGTTTCTGATATCAAATCAGTAAAAGTCGTTCTGTTTATTGATGATTGCCATTGGATATCACCTGTAGTTCCATTTACCCTCAACACGATTGCATTCTTTTCTGCACAAACAGCATTCATGCCTGTTATCGTTCCTGATGCGGATGGCTGAGAAACCAGCATACGCACTGAACCGGTATTGGCCGTTGGGCACACACCATTTTTGAGGGCAGCCCTGTAGTAGGTTGTATTGGTTAAATTAAGCGCATTGTAAACATTGGCCGTTGCTCCTGTAATATCTGTAAATGCGTTATTATCTGTAGAAAATTGCCATTGAATGACTCCCCTGTAACCACCCAAGTTTAAGACTGTGCTGTTGGTTCCCGAACATACTTCACCTGCACCGGTAATGATCCCGGTAACTGATAAGGAATCAACCCTTGCCAATACAGGCGTCCTTATCAGAGAGAGGCACCCGGTTTGCAGGTTCCTAGCCTGGGCGAAATAGGTTGTTGAAGTGATGATGGAGGGCGTGGTATAGCTATTGGTTCCGTTTCCATTTGCCAAAACACTTCCTCCCGCTGCGGCCGCATACCAGTCGGTTATAATACCCGAGCCCGGAATGGCATTCAATTGAGCTGATCCCGCCAAACAACGGGCAGCATCCATTGCTGTTGGTGCTTCCGGAAGCGGGTTGACGGCAATACTGACGGCTGCACTGATTGTATCAGCACAAATCCCGTTTTTAACAACAACCCTATAGAAAATACCTGCGGTAAGGTCACTGACAGCAAAAGTAGAAGAGGTGTATCCGGCCAAATCAGTGAAGACTGCATTGTCTGTAGAAGACTGCCACTGAATGAAACCTCTATTGCCGGCAAGGGACAGGTTTGTGGAATTTGTACCATAACAAACATCTTTAGCCCCAACAATTTCACCAGGCAATGATTTGGGAGTAACCACAATCTGTATTGGTGCCGTTTCAGTGGCTGCACAGACACCATTTTTCAAGACAGCTTTGTATACCGTTGAAATGGTAAGATTGGAAGCAGCATAAGTACTATCAGTTAAGCCAACCAAATCAGTGAATCCTATTCCATCCGTTGAAGATTGCCAAAGGATATCCCCCCTACTTCCATTGACCTTGAGTACCGTATTGTTTACTTCAGTACAAACAGTATCCGCCCCCGACAACAACCCAGGCAAAGTGACCTGATCCACCCGAATCGTGTCCACATTACTTGTCAAAGCTGTGCAAATACCATTTTGCACCACCACCCGGTAATACATGGTATCCTGCAGGTTTTCAACCCTCAGCGATGGGGCAACTGAATCAGTTATCAAACTGAAATTGACATTATCCAAAGACGACTGCCACTGGATTGATCCCCGATGACCCGTCAATTGCAGCTTTGATAAATTGGCATCAGCACAAACCCTTGCACCACCCGTGAGTTGTCCGGCAAGAGTAGATGCATCAACCCTAACAGTATCCACATTGCTTGTAGCAGCTGCACAAACACCATTCTGCACCAAAACCCGGAAATACAAGGTATCCTGAAGGTTTTCAACCCTTAACGATGGGGAAACTGAATCTGTTATGTTGGTGAAATTGGTATTATCCAAAGAAGACTGCCACTGGATGGAACCCCTATGACCTGTCAATTGCATTTGAGTGACATTAGCATCCGAACAAACCCTTGCACCGCCAGTGAGCAGACCCGCAACACTTGATGAATCAACCCTGATCGTTTCCACATTGCTTGTTACAACACCACAAACACCATTCTGTATCACCACCCTATAGTACATCGTATCCTGCAGATTTTCAACCCTTAGCGATGGGGAAACTGAATCGATTATATTGTTAAAATTGGCATTATCCACAGACGACTGCCACTGGATTGATCCCCGATTTCCGGTCAATTGCAACTGCGTGACATTACCATCCGCACAAACCCTTGCACCACCCGTGAGTTGCCCTGCAAGTGATGACTTATCAACCATGATTGAATCCACATTGCTGGTGGCTGCAGCACAAACACCATTCTGTATCACGACCCGATAATACATCGTATCCTGCAGGTTCTCAACCCCTAACGATGGTGAAACTGAATCTATTATGGTGATGAAATTGCTATTATCCAATGAAGACTGCCATTGTATGGAGCCCCGATGACCGGTCAATTGCATTTGAGTGACATTAGCATCAGCACAAACCCTTGCACCACCCGTGAGCTGACCAGCAAGTGTTGATGCATCAACCCGAATCGTATCCACATTACTGAACAGCGCACTACAAACACCATTCTTTACCACCACCCGGTAAAACATCGTATCCTGCAGATTTTCAACACCCAACGACGGGGAAACTGAATCAGTTATGTTGCCGAAATTGGCATTATCCAAAGACGACTGCCACTGTATAGAACCCCGTTGGCCATTCAATTGCAATTGCGTGAAATTGCCATCAGCACAAACCCTTGCTCCACCGGTAAGTTGCCCCGCCAGAGAAGGTAAATCAACCATGATTGAGTCAACATTGGTAGCAATAACTGAACAAACCCCGTTGGCTAACAGAGCCCGGTAATACTGCTTAACAGTCAGATTATCAACAGTCAAGGTTACTGCACCTGAATCCGGAATAGAAGTAAATGTGTTGTTATCAGGAGAAGATTGCCATTGTATGTTGCCGAATTGTCCTGAAATGGCCAATAGCGTTGAATTACCATCAACACAGACTGTAGTGCCGCCACTGATGCTTCCAGCTATAGGGATTGCATTGACCAACACTGAAACTACGCCAGATTGCTCAGCGGGACAAGCCCCATTGGTTACAATTGCACGGTAATACTGGGTATCAATCAGGTTTGCAACAGTCAGCGTATTTGCAATTGAATCCACAATATTTGCAAAATTGATGTTGTCTGCTGATTGTTGCCATTGTATTGTACCTACACTCCCTGTCAGGCTCATCAAAACGCTATTGGTTCCGCTGCAAATGGTGGTATCCCCTTTCACTGTGCCCGCAACAGAGGGTGTAACTGCACAATCCTGCGCACTAGAATTGAAGGGATTCAGCGCAAGAAGGAGGAATATGAAAAGGGAAAATGATCTCATGAAAGGAAAATGGGGAATTACTTTTAATACCACGGCACAAATCGTTTGTAATCACTGTTTTCCCTGAAGCTATAAATAAGGGAAACCTCATAACTCCTGTTTTGGGTTTTCGCCAGATGGAGTCCGGAGGTAACCATATCATAACTCAACCCAAGTTGCAGGTTATTAAACATCATCCCGAAATAGGGAATGACAGACTCCTTATTGCGATACCATCCCCCCACATACAGACCGACATTATTGAGTACGGAATTGAGATTGTGCCCATATGCCATTCCCAAGGTCAATTCTTTGGAAACACCTTGATTCATAAAAATGGCAGAGCCCATCACTACACCCGATTGTCCGACAAATCTTGTACCTCCTGTATGTAGCGTCACCCTCATGGGAATTCTCGCTGAAGCACTATTCAGAAAACTCTCCCGAGGACCCGTGACGTGGTATGCTGAAGTGCCAATGTAATAAGAACCATTTTCCCCGGTGCTGTTGAACATCATCCCCGTATTCCAATCGAAGTAGCCGATATTACTGTTGGTAATGATTTCATTGGATGGCAAATTCAAATCAAACCCATATGAGCCGAATTGGTTGGCAAATGAAATACTGAGCGGATCGATACGCTTATTGGCTAAAGTGGATTGGAAGCCTACTGAAAGTTTTTTCGACCTGTCTTCATCCAACCACAAATGATACCCCAAGGATGCACTGATATAATTGCTTTTGAACTTACCGCCCAATGCCTTATCGTAAAGCCCCATGATGCCTACAGCAAGCTTGTTTCCTTCCCCGATACGGTCTTTCAGGATTTCCGAATCAAATGAAATGGTGCCGGTAACAAAAGGATCTCCAATGCCTTGCCATTGGTTTCTAAAATTGGACGCAAGCCTTGACGTTCCCTCAAAGTTTCCGGTATTCGCGGGATTCAACGTAAGTGGAGAACTGAAATATTGTGAAAAATGGGGGTCCTGTGCCTTGGTGAACAAGACAAATATGCAAAGCAATAAGGATAAAGAACCAGTTTTCAATCCAATTAATTAAAGGGGCCAAAGAGGTATTAGACTAATACTTGGCTTTCAAATGAAATGGATTTAGGAGTGCGGTTGATCAGGAAGTTGGATGATGATAGCGATAAGTTGCTACCTAAAATTTGAATAATAGTGGCAAAATAAAGGTTTTTTTAAACTTAATTTAAGTTTTTTTATAAATACTGTGCAATTCCCTATTATTGGCATACAAATCAATGATTTATGAAAATCAAGTTGTTACTGTTTTTTATCGCTTGCATCACCATCACCTTTGCCCAAGAAAAAAAATATGATGCAGGGCAAGCCCATTCCCATAACGATTATGAACAGCAACAACCTTTTCAGCTGGCTTACCAGGAGCAATTCGGTTCCATGGAAGCCGATATCCACCTCGTTGACGGACAGCTGTATGTTGCGCACGACAGCAAGGATATCAATCAAGCCAGAACCTTACAAAAACTGTATCTCGATCCCATCAACACCCATATCAGCAAAATCACTAAGCTACAGTTGCTTATAGACATCAAAACAGAAGCCATCAGCACCCTTGATGCACTCGTCAGGCAATTGCAAGCCTATCCCAAGATCATCCAAGCACCCCATATCCAATTGGTTATTTCAGGAAACAGACCACCGGCAGAAAAATGGATCAACTACCCCGCCTATATCCAGTTTGACGGTCGTTTGGAAACGGTATATACGCCTGATCAGCTCAGCAAAGTAGCGCTTCTGAGTGAGAGTTATTTCAAATATGTCAAGCCTTCATCGCCCTGGCCATTGCAAGAAATCGATCGCCAAAGATTGAAACAAGTGATTGAAAAAGGCCAACAACTGGGTAAGCCTGTGAGGCTCTGGGCTCATCCAGACTTCCCTGAAGCATGGGAGGAAATGATCAATCTGGGGCTCGACTATATCAATACCGACAAAATCAATGCGTTGTCCGACTTCCTGACCAACAGAAACAAGCAATCGCGATTGCTTCCTTACAACAGGATTATCCAATCTGCGGGCGATGTCATCCGTTATGGCAAACCCGATCTGGAAAACCATGCATTGGACGTCACACCCATCCCAACAACAAATTTGGTAGCCGTGATGGAACGGTATGGCATATTTGTAATTGACCCCCAAACCCATAAAACTGTTGGAGGATTCCGATTCAGCGACATGCCCCAATATGCAAGATTCATGAGCACCTATTCCGGGATTAAATCATTTATGGCTGATGGCAAGATTTATATCGTATGGGGTGCCGCAGAGCGGGATGGCGGAAAAGCTGCACTGATGGTAGCAGAGTGGAACAACGGGCTGTCCGGAATTTCCGATTTCCCATTTGCTCCGGAAGCACCCGCAACCAATGCCATCCCCAATGATATAGCTGTTACCCAATCAAAAGACAAAACAAGTTTATATGTAGTTTTAAACGGCAATAATAGACTGATCAAATTCGATTGGGCAACCCAAAAAACGGTATGGTCAACTGCCACTGGTGTTGCGCCCTTTGGTGTTGCCAAAGCCGACAATAAAATCTTTGTAAGCAATTGGGCTGGTGCCAATCCAACAGACATCAGTAAAGAAACGGCAGGCGTCCCTTGGGGATTGGCATATACCGATCCACGAACTGGCGCTACAGCAAGTGGTACTATCTCCGTTTTTGATGAAACCAATGGCAGACTTATCAAAGAAATTGAAGTCGGACTCCATCCCAATGCACTCATCAGTTCAAAAGACGGAAAGCATATTTACGTTTCTAACGGATCCAGTGATGCCATATCAGTCATCCATGCGAAGTCGATGACCGTAACGGAAACCATTCCTATTGGCATGCAAAGGACGGAACATGATCTGCAGGGCAGCACCCCCAACGGATTGGCACTAAATGATGCAGGGGATGTATTATACGTCTCAAACGGTTTGGATAATGCTGTAGTTCATGTTGCACTCGGCAAGAAATCGGGTGGCAGGCTGAATGGCAGTTCCACCATCAAAGGACGAATACCAACAGAGGCATATCCCGCAGGTTTGCTGGTGAAGGATGGCAAACTTATCGTTGCCAACCTCGAATCAGATGGAGCGAATGTGATTGATGCCCGGAAAAAGGCACGATCGATTCACAACGAACTCGCATCCGTTAGTGTCATTGGCATTCCCTCAGCGGAAAAATTGCAGGAGTATACAGGACTGGTAGCGCAGTATAACTCCATGAACCGGATCGATCTCCTGGCATTGAAACCCCGGCCGAACATGAAACCGGTTCCAGTACCGGAGCGGCTTGGAGAGCCCTCCGTTTTCAAACACGTTGTTTACATCATCAAGGAAAACAAAACCTATGATCAGGTTTTTGGCGACATGAAAGAGGGAGATGGAGACAGTTCACTATGTGTTTTTGGCATGAAAACGACGCCCAATACGCATGCCCTTGCCAAGCAATTCGGGTTATTGGATAATTACCATGCATCCGGGAAATCATCCGCTGAGGGACATCAATGGACCGATGCTGGCATGGTATCCGATTATGTTGAAAAGAACGTGAGGGCTTGGTTCAGAAGCTACCCTCACCGGCAGACCGATGCGCTTGTGTACAACAAAAGTGGATTTATCTGGAATCACGCCCTCGACCATGGCAAAAGCGTCAGGGTTTTCGGTGAAGCCTGTGAAACCATGTATGATACAAAATTGCAGTGGAAAGAACTCTATGAACAATACAAAGCCGGAATCAAACCAAACTGGTACAATGCCAGCACAATAGCCCGGTTAAGACCAATCATTTCAGCAACCTTTCCCGATTGCGACAACATGGTTTTCAGTGATCAGCAAAGGGCAGATATTTTCATGCAGGAATGGAAACAGTATGAAGCGGGAGACAGCCTACCCAACCTGATGATCCTGTCATTACCCAATGACCACACTGCAGGCACATCACCAGAGTTCCCCACGCCTGATGCCATGGTTGCCGACAATGACCTTGCCCTGGGCAGGATTGTGGACATGATCAGCAAAAGCAAATACTGGGATTCAACAGTCATTTTCATTACCCAGGATGACTCCCAAAGCGGTTGGGATCATGTATCAGCCTACAGAACTGTAGGCCTAGTGGTAAGTCCGTACAGCTCAGGAAAGCTCGTCAGCTCCCATTTCAACCAGGTATCCATGTTGAGGACAATAGAACAGATTCTGGGTATTCCACCCATGAACATCATGGATGCCACTTCCAGGTTAATGACCGATTGTTTCAACACTACCAAAAAGAACCAAATTTTCAATTATTTGCCCAATAATATTCCTCTCGACAAAATGAACAAACCGCTTCAGGCGCTGAGTGGGAAGGATAGAAAATTTGCAGAAATTTCACAAAGGGAAATTTTCAGAGAAGTTGATGGTGGTGAAGACGACCGCATGAACAGGGTAATCTGGCATTATACCAAAGGTGACGTGCCGTATCCTTCAAAGAATCACTGAATCTTGGTTTCATCCCATACAATGTCCAAATAGGTCATAATCATACAGTGTCTTGACGTGGGTCATTTTTGAAGATAGAGGAAAAGGCAATCTTGCTTGTTCAACTACAATCATCAAAACAAACACCATGAAAAAAACATTTGTGATGCTTTTGGTCAGCATGCTCATGACCATCCACCTGCTGAATGCACAGGATAAAGACAGTGTAATCTCACTTCCTGAAATCAAAGTAACATCCGTTTCCAGTGTCAATGTTGATGTTGCCAATGCTTTCAGGAGGTCGTTTCCTGGAGCTCAAAATTTGAAATGGTATCAATACGACAGGGATTATATTGCCAAATTCATCCTCCGGGATATGGATCACAATACCCTCTACAGGAAAAGCGGCGTTATGGTTTACGATATCAGCTATGGCTTTGAACAACATATACCGGAGCAGGTCAGGGAGCTGGTCAATAAGGCTTACGACAATTACAAAATCATCAGAGGGATTCACATCAGTACCCAAGGCAGGGATATCTGGATGGTGAAAATGGAAGGCATGAAAAAATACCTGACCATACGCGTAGAAGATGGTGAAATGGACGAAGTGGAATCATTTTATAAGGCGGAAACTGAACCGCAATAATTTCAGTTGTCAAATAAAGCCGTGTTGAAGGAAAACATCCTAACTTACGAACAACTCCTAACAACACGTGATGCAAGAACTGAAAAAAACTTTGACCCCACTCATGCTTTGGGGTTTAGGCGTAGGTTATGTCATTTCCGGCATGTACTTCGGCTGGAATCTCGGACTTGAAAAAGGTGG
>JBDLUN010000215.1:0-5979 GCA_039805245.1 Bacteroidota bacterium | reverse complement strand
GAGTGTGTTCAAGCTTATTTATTGATAACAGTTGCTACTGGTACACCACCCCTCCTCCACCTCCGCCACCACCTGTTGCTGCGGGTAATTTATATGCTGCAGGAACAACCTGTGCTCAGTTCAATGCTCAAACAGGTAGTGCATTGAATCGACTATGTTATACGGTGAGTAAGGGTAAGGTGAGTGTGGTTACGCCTTCCAGCTTTATGTATTATGTAAAAGTAACCGCACCATCATCCAGCTTTACTGTGAATATCAGTCAGACTGTTTCCAGAACCGGGTTTAGGTTATTTACGGTTAATACGGGAGGCTCTGTGGTGAATGGAGACAACTGTGTGCGGGTAACCTCGGTGAGCAGTCCGTCTACCGGTCAGGCAAGGGCGAGTGTTACGCGTGCTACTGTTGGCAGGACCTACATCATCGGTGTGCGTTATGATACGAAGTCATTGGTGGGTTATACGACCAATGGAAGCTTGAGTGCCAACTATACCTTCAGTGCGAAGATTGGCAACAATACTGTATCCAACAGTACGAGCACAGTTACGCTGTATCCCAACAACTGTGTGGGTGTATCGAGCGGACAATTAGCCAAAATGCCAGAGTTGGGAGGCCTGCCAGGAGCATCAGCTGGAGTGGACAAGACGGGTAGTGAGACCAGATTGGCTATCCGGGTGTATCCTAATCCATCGAATAGCCAGTTTAATGTTTTGATTGAGGGTAGTGACAGACAGACGAAGGGTGTGTTGCGGGTAATGAATGCCCAGGGTCAGGTGGTTGAGGAGATCAAGGATGTGCAACCGGGTATGGAGCTGGAATTGGGCGTAAAGTATACTTCTGGAACCTACACGGCGGTCTTCATACAAGGTAATCAGACAACGAGGCAAAGGATGGTGAGGTATTGAATGTTCCCCCTACACCGAAACCGCCGTTGTGGTTTCAGGGAGGTGGGGAGTGGAGTAGATATCGGTGAAAATCGGTGATTGCCCTATTGCATCACCGGAATTATGTGGTGGCAATTCCAATTGACTTGTAATCATGATAGTTTAGTGCATACAAACCTGATGCGGATCCTTTAAGTCCGCTCAAAGTGGTTTAAAAGCATGAATCAAACATGAAACAAGGATTTCTCACCGCCCTATTTTGGGTTTCCGCCCAGTATCTGTTGGCACAAGTGCCAACAAATTGTGACATCATTGTCAGCAATGACACACTTGTATGCAGTGGCTCTCCTGTTGAGCTGAAACGTATTACGCTGCCGATGCAAAGCTGGCAGGGCATATTGAATGGTGGATTACAGTCCGGATTGATGGCCTATTTTCCTTTCAACAACTCTACTGCAGATGCAACAGGAAGAAACGTTAGTATACAAACGCAGCAGGTTGGATTTGATGTGGATCGCTTCGGTAATCCTGCAGCTGCAGGAAAATTTTCTATCCTTAATCAATCTTACCTGTTTGTGCCTTCCAATGCCAACATCGAACCAACTTCTTACACCTTATCCACCTGGTTTAAAACCAATAGCCTGCAAAAGGGGACGTTGGGTAGCAATGATGACCAGACCATAGCCATTTATACGCCAGATAATTGGTTGAAAGGACCCGTATATAAGCATAGTCTTATTGTAACGGATAATTCAGTTTTCCAAACACGGCAATGGACACCGGCGACGTCCTGGCAAGATCTTCAGACCCCGACTGGATATATACAAGTCAATCAATGGTATCATGCTGTAACCACATACGATGCCCAAACAAAGGAACAACGACTGTATATCAATGGTCAACTGTATTCAAGCCGTCAGTCGGCCTTCGGCTATAATGGTCAGCTTGGATTGCTGATCGGTGCTAGTAGGGAACAATCGAGTGGACAAATCACACAGCATTTTGACGGATTGCTTGATGATATTGCACTTTGGAACAGGCCGCTGACTGCGGCTGATGTAGCTGCATTGTACAGTGGTGTTCCGGTAACAGTGGAGTGGTCAACAGGTTCGCAAGCAGAAACCATCACCGTGCGACCTGAAACCACTACAAAGTATTATGCTAATGCCTCTTTTCAAAATTTTACATGCCGCGATTCAGTCACCATACAAGTCAAGCAAATTGATACAGCTTTGAAAGTCACCGGTGATACGATAGCTTGTGAAGGGGCAATCGTGAGATTGGGACTGACAAGTGCGATCGGATCATTTCAGTGGCAGCGGTCTGATGACGGAGTCAATTTTACCGATATGCAAGATTCTATTGCTGCAGGTATTGTTGTTCAAAACGGGAATACGATTTCGTACTATCGGGTGCGGGTAAATAATGGTGGCCAATGTGCACCTACAATCACACCAATACATGCAATTGCAATAAATGCTAATCCACCATTGCCGATGATCAGGGATACAATAATTTGTACTCCAGGTCAGGTATTGTTAGAGGCAACTATCCCTCCAGGAAATATAACCGATTGGTATGTAATGAATGCGGATAATACTTATCAATTACAGGCTGCAGGAACATTGGCACTACCTGTAAATGTTGTTGACAAACCCATTATCCGTTATCTTAAAAGCCGGAATCTTGCCAGCGGTTGCACATCTTCAAAGTACCAGCCTGTCCAAGCAGTTTTAGACAAGACCCCCATCCCGGTTGTTACCGGTGCTGATGCCTTTTGCAAAGGGGATTCTGTTTTACTCATTGCAAATATGTCTACTCCTTTAACCTGGTGGTTGAATAAACAAGTGGTTACTTCCAAGTCAGGTCAATCAGTATTCTTCAGCAGTCCGGGAAATTATCAGGCCTCATTAACTACCGCTAGTGGATGTATCAGGATGTCAGCCATCAAATCAATTGTACAGTACGAACTGCCATTGGTCAGGCTTGATACAATTTCCGGCACAATATTATGCAATTCGGCGGTATTGCCCTTGCAGGCATCTGGTGGACTTGTTTACCGATGGACATTCAATGATACCCCCCTTTCCGGAGCCAATGACGCTATTTTCAAGGCTGACAAACCAGGGGACTATCAAGTAAAAGCTGTCGATGTCAACGGCTGCGTATCCTTGTCTTCAATAGTTGTAAAAGTCAAGCAGCAACAGCCAATCAATTTTGATTTTTCTTTTGATACTACCTGTGTGGGCGTCCCGATTAGGCTCAACGCTATTGCAAATGGTAATGCCCTTTCTGCCCTAGCTTTCAGTTGGCAAATCAATGGGGTGTCGTATAGTGGAAAATCAATCAGTCCGGTTTTCAACGCTCCCGGAAATATCCCCATACGGCTCTTGGCTAATACAGTCAGTTGCCCAGGTTTGGTTGACACCATCCAAAAGACGGTTGTGGTTCAATCGCAAATTAAAGGGATAAAATATGAGCCGGTAAATGCCACCATCAATCAACAGGTTTTATTAGAGGCAAGGCCAGGTGCATCAGCATACAGTTGGATACCAGGCATTGGACTGGAAAATGCACGGATTCGTACACCTAAAGCCAAATTGACAGGCGAGTTGACATACACTATACAGATGACAACTGCTGGAAAGTGTCTTACAGTTGATACCTTACTGGTTAGGGTTTTCAAGCAGGTGGATATACTTGTTCCCAAAGCATTCACTCCCAATTACGATGGCAAAAATGATTTTTTGTTTCCAGTATTGGTGGGTTTGGATAGACTGATTCAGTTTTCTGTTTTCGATCGATGGGGAAATCTGGTTTACCTACAGAAAGATAATGGCAACAAGGGTTGGGATGGTACTTATAGAGGAAGGCCAGCTCCTGCAGGTATATACATATGGATGGCGGAAGCAGCAGCAATTGATGGAGCCATAGTCAGAAGAAATGGCAATACAATGTTGATTCGATAAAATTTGAAACTGATGAAAAAATTGATTTTATTATTTGTTGTCTTGGTTAAGCAGGTATCTGCTCAAGACCCTCATTTTTCGCAATACTTTAGTTCACCGCTTACACTTAATCCGGCCAATACGGGGAATTTCGACGGACCCTTACGAGTTGCGATGAATTTCAGAAACCAGTGGCAGGGTATTGCAGATCCATTTGTAACCGGAACGGCATCTTTTGAGTCGCAATTAGCAAAAGGCTCCATGGGCAATGGTAACCGGTTGGCAGCAGGTATTTTAGGATTTTACGACAAGGGTTTGTCTGGAGGATACGTGGCCAATTACTTAGGCACTTCAATCGGTTATCACCTTTGGTTGGATGAAGACCAGCGTCACAAGCTTTCAGTAGGTTTCCAAACGGTTTTGGTGAACAAACGACTTGATTTTACTAAGCTTACATTCAGCAATCAACTGACTTCAGGGGGTTTCGATATGAATCTTTCTTCTGATGAGTTGGTTGCCAACAGCAATTTTGGGTATTTGGATTGGAATGCAGGATTAATGTACACCGCAATGGGAAATAAAGGCAATTTCTATGTTGGAGCATCTCTATACCACCTCACACAACCGGTGGAGGGGTATTTGGAGAAGAAAAATATTGTGCCTGTTCGAACTGTGTTGCAAATGGGATATACACATTTTTTCAATGAAACGGGTTCAATCATGTCGTCAGCCCAATATCAAAGCCAATCTGGGATGGATGCTATGACATTGGGAGCTGCTTTGGTTAGGAAACTTAGTAGTAACGGTAAAGATATCCTTATGTATGCCGGCGGCTGGGTCAGATTGCAGGAGTCGGTTATTCCATACTTGGGATTGTTGTATGACAATATCCAATTTGGTTTGAGCTACGATATTGTAACCGACAGTCGGCAAACAGCCAGGCTACAAAACAGGTCGGTTGAAATCTCTATGATTTATAATTTTAGGGATCTTAAAAATTACAAGCGGCTGGTTCCATGGTATTGAGTGGGTGCCTGAACTGCTTTTAATATTATTAAAAATAATAATGTGTAGTAATTTGTTTATCAGTTTGGCACACATTTAAAATTTTTAACTTTCGTCATTCGATAAATACTTCTTCCATTCAATTAATATGGTCAGCGTTTCGATAGAATAATTGTAGCATTGTCCGATGTAGGCAGTATTGGGATGTGTTGAGCCGTTGAATAGATCTGTCTGTAAAAGCAACCAAAACAACTGCTGGAATGATGAAAATTAGGGAGATTTATTTAACTGCATGGATAATGCTGATTGGTGGCATGGTCCATGCACAAGATCCCCATTTCTCACAATATTTCAGTTCCCCCCTCACGCTAAATCCAGCCAATACAGGCAATTTTGATGGTCCTTATCGTGTTGCCTCTAACTTCAGAAACCAATGGCAGGGTGTGGGCTATCCCTACCTTACCGGTACCATTTCTTTCGATGCAGCTGTTGCCAAAGATAAAATCAGCTATGGCGACAATTTTTCAGTGGGTTTTCTTGGTCTATTCGACAAAGCCATGGGAGGGAGTTTCAATTCGAATTATGGTGGCCTCTCCGTAGGTTATCACCTGTTCCTGGATGAAGACAGGATGCATAAACTGTCTATCGGCTTTCAATCGGTTTTGGTCAACAAACGACTTAACCCCGCTGAAATCAGTTTTGCTACCCAATTCAGTTCCAATGGTTTCGATCTCTCACTCCCATCTGATGAGTTTTTCCAAAACAACAACATCAACTATGTTGATTGGAATACGGGATTGAATTACACCCATGCTAATGAAAGTGGGGTTTACCATGTCGGCTTCTCCGGATACCACCTGACAAGGCCTCAAGAAAGTTTTTTGGGAGATAAGACGAATATTATTCCAGTAAGGTATAGTCTTAGTGCAGGTGCCAACAAATACATAGGTGAAACTGGAGTGCTGTTGACATCTGCCTTATTTCAACAACAAGCCAAGTCAAGGGAACTGACCTTGGGAGTGGCCTACGGGCAGTACTTGAGCAGTCCTGATAACGACATCTCCGTTTTCATGGGCGCATGGTACCGTATAAATGATTCATTCATTCCGTATTTCGGATTCAATTATAATGACCTGCAAATCGGA
>JBDLUN010000214.1:0-3782 GCA_039805245.1 Bacteroidota bacterium | reverse complement strand
AAATCAACGATACTGCCATATCCTGAATCACACATGAGGGAAAACAGCAGGAAACCATGTTCGTTTTCAGGCAGTTCAAGGGATTTGAGAAAGTTTCGGAAAAGGGCATAAGCAAAACCATTGGAAGTGTCCTGCCGGGCAACATCCATCAGCACCACACGCGAATGGATACTGTTCAGTTTTGAAATGACATTTTTCACCAGCGATTCATCATCGATTCCCGTAAACCGCTGAAGGATCCTGTCGCGTGCGGGAGTTCCGTTGATTATGCGGTTGCTCATCATATAACCCAGCAGCTTGCCAAAGTATGACTTGCCCGATCCGTAAAAACCAGACAACCATACACCCGTTTCAATGATATTGGAAGTATAAACAGATACAAAGTCGCTGTATTCCCTGGCGAGTCCTTCCGTGATGATATAGCTTTCTATTTCAGACTGTATCGCAGCTTCTGAAATGTCTTCCAAGTCGATGACATTTTTAATGTCTTCACTCAAATCGATGGTCAGTAAGTCCTTTATCAGCATGTGTGTGTTTTCTGAATTATTGAATGATCATACAACGGTATTTGGAGGATGGATATTTGCCCAGAAACAAAATCTTATCCTGCTCCAGTGTAGCCGGATAGAGAATGATCAGGGGCAGAGAGGCCTTCATCACCACTTCATCCTCCATGATGTGAATGTTGTGGATACCCGTGCCGTAAAGCGCTCCGGTATGCATCAGCACCGGCACTTTACCCTGTTGAACGACAGTTTTTATTTTATGTAATATTTCCTTGAAGAGGTCGCTTGAGGCTTCACCTGCCGGCGCCTTGAATATTTCATGTGTGGCGGATTGCAGCATTTCAAAAAGCTGCATCAATTCCGTTTTGTGGTGTGTAACAAAATCAGTGAGCATCTGATTCAGGTCAATCATTTCAAAACCATCCCCTGGCAGCAGTTGCCTCATCTGTTCGATATACTCCAGCTCACGCATTGGCTCACAGACCACCAGAATGGAATTGCCACCGTTGGCGTTCAGCCTGATTTCAGACCGCCTGTCGGACTCCACCAGCCGTTTGGCAGAAAGGATGGTATGTTCAGGATTTTGTAAGGACATCATATAGGTTTGAATAGGGAACAATGGTTTCTATGGTTAGCTTATCACCCGTAAAATTCAGGTGAAAATAGCGGGAATATTTTTTCTGCAGGAGTCGCTCCAACAATACCGACCGCTCAGAAAAGCAGTATCCCAGCCACTCCGATTCCAGCAGGTTAGGCTTGGTTGATATGGCTTTTAACCAATATACAAACTGAACAAACTGTTGATCATTCAGGTAAGGATGAATGATGGTCTTGTTCAGTTCACCCTCCATCAGGTGAAATTTTTTCAGCAGGGTCAGGTATTTGGAAGCGGTTACTTCAATGGTTGAATCAGACCATTTTTTGAGGTCGCCTTCTGTCTCTTTCAAGTCGCGGATGCAGGCAGACACCTCATTTTTTTTGATGGAAATACGACCACTGTAAAAGGCAGGAAAAAACAGGTGCAGATTCAGGTAATGCAATAATTCATTGTTGTATGAAGCATTCCAGAACAAGAGCAAAAGGCTATTGTGTGTTACTTGTTCGTGGTTAAGTACATCACGCATCATTGATTCCACATCCGCATTGGCAAACCTGATTAAAGTACCTAGGATTGCCTTCTCAAAACGCATGACAGACTTGTCTGTTTTGATGGCTGTGTAGGTATGAATGCCACCCGATTTTTTCATTGAACCGGTGGTGCTATTCAGGAAAACCGAGACCAGGTTCCAATCAGGCAGGCTGCCCAAAATATTCAGTGAGGAATCGATTTTCACGCTTATCCCGGATGGTTTAATGGATGATTGACATTGGCCAGATGCTCAAATTTAATCAATTCCCTGTTCAGGGATAAGAGAATTACGACCGGCAGCATATCCACCGGTCGTAACCCATCCAACATATTAAAAATATTTATACTATGATTTGGACAAGGTTTTAATCCTCTGCTTCATGGTAGTTCATGTCGAAGCAAAAATGCATCGTATCAGATCCTGGTCCAGAGGATAGTTCTGGCGTGCAAATGGTGAACATGACCAGGTGCGGTTCATCTTTGAGTTTTTCAAGAAAAAGGTCAAACGGCTCATGTTCGAAATCATCATCACAGATTTCTTCGCATTGTGCATAAATTTCTTCATACTTCTCTTGAATGGAATTGAACTCCCCGCTTTCAGGGATGAAAGCAAAAGCCAATGCAGGAGATTCAAATGCATCCTCTTCGCTGCAGACCACTTGTCCTGTTACCGGACAATACAAATTCAGGTGGTTCAAGGTTAATTCTACAATTTGCATAAAATTGGGTTTGGTTATGTTGGCAAGTTAACATGCCACACCTCCGTCTATTGGAGGAGTAAAAAGTGGATACACAATGTAGACGGGGAATTTGGAAGAAAATTTTAAAAATTCCCCTCCTGCCGTGCCTGCCAACCGGAGGTTGGAGCGAAGAGATTGGATAGGCTTGCCAACCCAAGGTTGGTAAACCTGCCGAAGGCAGGAGGGGTGGTTTAAACCTCAAACAAACAGGACGGGGTTATTAGAAATTTAAACAGGCATGTATAGGTGGTTAAAACACACACGCATGAATTTTTTAACCACCCCGTCTCCGCTTCGCGGAACCACCCCTCCTATCCATTCGCTACGCTCTCGGAATCCACCCCTCCTGTCCAGGAGGGGATTTTTTTTTATGCATTACCAGACAGCATTTTGAATTAATACTAACTTAGAGAAAATTCTTTTACATGACTAGTCGCCGTTCTTTCCTGCAAACATTATCAGCTCCAGTCTGGGCTTTGCCTTTTGTAACACCAAACGCTGAGGACAATAATCATGAAGGAAAGGTATTGCGGGTTGCCTTAATTGGACTCGGCAGTTATGCGAATAGGGTTGCAGAAGCGATGAAAGATTCAAAAAGGGCGGTTGTTGCCGGATTGGTCAGTGGCACCCCTTCCAAATTGGTAAGCTGGAGAGCAAAATACAATGTGCCGGAGTCAAACTGTTATAATTATGAAACGGTTGACCAAATCAAAAACAATGCAGATGTTGATGCGGTTTACATCATCACGCCCAATGCACTGCATAAGGATATGGCCATCCGCATGGCGAAGGCAGGCAAGCATGTAATTGTGGAAAAGCCCATGGCACTCAATGCAAAAGAGGCGGAGGAAATGGTGGTTGCTTGTAAAAAGGCTGGTGTGCAGTTGCTCGTTGGCTATCGCATGCACTTTGAACCCAAGACACTGGAGATTATCAGGATGCGCAATGCCGGTGAGTTCGGGCAAGTGAAGTTTTTTCAGGGATTATGCGGTTTCAGGATTGGAGATCCAAAGCAATGGCGACTCAACAAGGCGCTTGCTGGTGGCGGCTCCATGATGGACATAGGCATTTATGCGGTTAATGGCGCACGGTACATGATTGGGGAAGAACCCACATGGGTTACAGCGCAAGAAATCAAGACCGATTTTGTCAAGTTTGCTGAAGGGGTGGATGAAACAATCCAATTTCAGCTGGGATTTCCTTCGGGAGCGGTGGCTTCTTGCCTGTCAACATACAGCATGAACAACCTCGACAGATTTTTTCTCAATGGGGAGAAAGGTTTCGCAGAGTTGCAGCCCTCAACAGGATATGGCCCAATCAAAGGAAGAACGAACAAAGGGGAACTGCAATTTCCGCACATTACCCATCAGACCATTCAAATGGATGAGTTTGCTGCCATCTTGCTTG
>JBDLUN010000213.1:0-5916 GCA_039805245.1 Bacteroidota bacterium | reverse complement strand
ACAAGAAGCAGCATTGGTTGCCTTCATGAAAACACTCAGCGACGGTTATACCGGAGCAGCTCTCTAAGCCTATCAGATCAAGGCCATATACAACACCAAGCCCCGCTTTTGCGGGGCTTTTTGCATGGTTAAGGTACCCTCATATAAAAAAACAATATAAAGTAAATCGATATCGAATTTATCGATATACAATATAGAAATTTCCAATATTCAAATAAAAAATATAGTTTTGTTAATCTAATAATTGTAACGCTTTCAATTCCAATCCTTCCTGTCAGACCGCTCCAAATCCTTCGAAAGACTGTTGTAATCAAATTTTTCTGACAAAAAATCAAGTCACATGTTACACAGTCGTAAGCTGCACAATATTGCAGTATTTTGTCTTTCCGTATCCATTTTGGCCTCCTGTCAAAAAGACATCGCTGATCAAACTATTGAAATTGAATCGGCCAGAGCCAGAGTTAAATCCAACCTGACGCCCATTCAAGAATTGGGCAAACAAATTTTCTTTGACGCCAGGCTGTCTGAGCCTGTAGGCGTTCAAGCATGTGCTTCCTGCCATGCCCCTCAAGTGGGTTTTTCCGGATTTGGTGACATCCCAACCGGTGGTGCTGCATCAGCTGCAGGTTTCAAGCGCGGTTTCGTAGCCGGTATCGGCGAAGGTGCTGTTGTAGGTGCTTTCGGAAACAGAAAACCACCAACCGCAGCGTATTCAAACCTTGTTCCTCCAATGGTGTATGATCCCGTAGATAATGCTTTTGTAGGCGGTCTTTTTTGGGATGGCCGTGCTACCGGTTTGCGTCTGGGCAGCACTGCTGCAGAGCAAGCCTTGGGTCCTTTCTTGGCGGATAAAGAGCAGAACCACCCCGGCCCTGCTGCTGTATTGGCTAAACTTAAAAATAACAGGTCTTATATTGCTCTCTGGCAAAAAGCATACGGAACAACAGATATCAATACCAGCACAGATGCTGACATCGCCTTGAACTATGACAGAATTGGCTTGGCTGTAGCAGAATATGAAGCATCCAAAGAGGTTAGCCCTTTCAGCGCCAAAATTGATGCAGTATTGGCAGGAACAGCAACACTGACCCCTGATGAGAATGCTGGTATGCAATTGTTTTTGGGTGCAGCCGATTGCGCCGGATGCCATACCCAAAGTGGTGGTAAAATCAAAAGGATTGTTGTTGGAGAAGCTTTTACTGGTCACGACTATGAGAACATTGGTCTTCCCAAGAATCCAGATAATCCAGGCAGCAATGTAGCTCCAGATCTTGGTTTGGGTGGATTTCTTGCCACTTCAAACAATCCAACATGGCGTGCACAGGCAGCAGCCAACAATGGCAAATTCAGAACTCCAACATTGCGTAACGTAGCCAAAGCACAACGCTTCATGCACAATGGTGTGTTGAGAAGTCTTGAAGAAGTTGTACATTTTTACAACACGAGAGATGTTCCAGGCGCAGGTTTCAATGGCAGACCTTGGGGTACACCTGATTACCCTGCTACCATGAATGTTGATGGTGCAGTGGGTAACCTCGGTTTGACTTTAACCCAAGAAGCACAGATTGTAGCTTTCATGAGGACCCTCAGCGATGGTTATACTGGAGTTACACAATAAGGTTCAAAGATTTTTCCGACCATATTCCAAAGCCCCGCTTTTGCGGGGTCTTTTTTTTACAGCATCAAAGCAATCAGAGATTTTTTAAAAAACTCTTTTCAATAAATATTAGTGCTGTTCACTAAATAAATCTTGCAAAGATCCTTTAGAATCAGGTTGTTTGCTTATTATTGGATTGTATATCCATAACCGAAACAACCCAAACGCATCATCCCGCCGTTGCTGACACCGAACAACACCATGAAATGCAGGCTGCTGATAGCAGATGATGAATACAGTGGCAGATATACCCTGGATCTGCTCTTGCGCAAGTGTCTGGGAGACCGCAAAGAAATTCAACTGGATATCGTTTCCACCTTGGATGAAGTATCTGCAAGGATGCAGGATCATTTCTATGACCTCATTTTCCTGGATATCAACTTCAAGGGAATTTCTGCCTTTGAAATTGTAGAAATGATACCCAAAGCATCACGCTTGGTCTTTGTGACGGCTTATGGAGAGCATGTCATCAAAGCCATCAGAAAAAATGCTTTCGATTATCTCCTGAAACCTGTCAAGGAAGAGGAGTTGGCCAATTGTCTGGATAGGTTCTTCGAAACCCGAAATGAAAATTTGCAGGCCGATCTCATCCAAATCCGGGAAAAGGGTTATACCCGTTGGCTCAAATTGGGTGAAATATCCCATGTGAAAGGTCAGGGCCCCTACGCACAGATCTTCATAGGCAATGAACAGCTCACCATCGCCAAAACACTGAAATCCCTGGCTCCTGAATTGGGCGAGGATTTTATCCGCATCCACAAATCATTTTTGGTCAACCGGAAATTTATCAAGGCTTTCCAGCGTGACCAAATCATTTTAACCAATCAAGTATGCCTGCCTGTTTCCCGAAATGGCATGAAAAACCTGGATTCCTACTGATCCTGTTTTGCTGTCTATATGCCATAGGTAATACCCAACCAATCGGGCTCCAGGCGGAGATGGAACTCAATTATGGGCTCAGGCACAATTCCGTCAGAACAATTGTCCAAGACAGCTCCGGACGCACATACCTAGGCACCGAATCGGGGCTGGTTATTCTCAATAGTAACGATGCCCATCTGGATACGATTGTCAGGCGCACAGGCAAAATGGCCATAGTGAGTATCAATCTTTTTGGGGACTACCTGTTTTTGGGTACTGTCGCCAACGGACTCAAAATCCATGACTTGAAAAGGCGGAAAACCGTTTGGAGTCCGTTTATGGATTCCATCAGGTATGTCAGGCACATTCGCAAAATCGACGATGAGCTTTATATCGCGGCCAACAGTTCATCCTGGCATGTTTTCAAAAAGGATGACATACTGCATTTTGAAAAAATCCATCGTCCTGAACGGTATGGCTTTTTCACTGATTTTCATCCATATAAGGGAAAGGTTTTCGGATTCGACTTGCAAAAAATGCCCTTCAGCAGCAGGTTTTATGAAATCAAAGGAAAATCGGCTTTGCCTTGCCCATTTCCGCCGGGATATCCTGAAAATCCCATTTACACTTATCTGACAGCCATTTCGAAGGAAAGCAGGGTTGCCACTGCAGGAGATGGTTTTTACCATGTAATACAGCCGGGTAAGACCCCAGTCTTCAAACATTTGCAAGACAGCATCACTAAGTTGAACTATCCGGTATGGGATATGACCTTTGCAAAAGACAGGCTCTTTCTGGCATTGGGCCAGCAGTTCCAGCTGACGATGGGAATGACTTATCAGGTGGGGGTTAACAGCCTTACGGATGTCAGGAAGGATTTTTTTGGCCAATCGCTCTATTACAACCCCAAGCATGATGCCCTTTGGATTGGCACCTATAACAGGGGATTATTTGTTTGGCCTAAAGTGACACTATCGCAAAGATTACCTGTCAACATACCGGGTTTGAGCAGAATCGTAGCGGGCGGAAAAGGACAGTATTTTGTGTATTCCGAAAGTGATGTTTACCGTTTTGATAAGGAAGCGGGGGAGCTTAGTCCAGTGGACGTTCGGCAAAAAGAGGCAGTTGCTGATGAAATCCTTCAGATGGATTATCTCAGGGATACATTGGCTGTACTCCGGAACAACTCACTTGCTTTCTACAATGCAAAAGGTGAAAAAATCAAGGAATATTCTTTTTCCAATTACCGGTACAGTTATCACATCCGGTCTGGTGATTCCATTTTCTACTTCACCATGCACAATTCCGGCATCCATGCGCAACATAAGAAAGATCCCGACGCAACAATCATTCCGGGTATTTCCATTGGAGCCATAGCCAAAGCATATGGTAAAGGATTCATTTTTTTCTCTGATGAGAAAGGATTCTACTACCATGATTCAGTCAACCATACCCTGCAATCGGAAATCACCAAGTTGGAAGAATTCGAGATTGTAGGCAACAGGATTTGGATATTGAATGCCGGCAGGGTTGAAAGCATGGAAATTGATATCGAACAAAGCAAATTGGTTCCCTTGGGCGATGTGGTAATTTCAGAGCTGATTAAAGGCTTTGTACCCAATTGGATAAGGTCGCATGACGGCAGGATTTTCATAGGAAATAACAAAGGGTTGATGGAGTTGGACTCATTGAAGGGGCTTCCGCTTTGGTACAGTCATCTGGGCAATTACCAATCCAACCGAAATCCTATCCTGGATGGGGATACATTGGTCATGTTGCAGAACGAATACCTGGAGAAGCAACCATTGCGGCAACCCTATGCATTGGAAGATATCCAAAAATTTGGGATGCAACTTGATAGGGAAGAGGGTTTATATGCCCGTTTTCCCCTCACGATTTTGGTCAACCATCCTGATTATTTTTTACAGCGGTATGCGTTGAAAAAATTGGAGATGACAGATGGAAGCGGAGCTCTGCATGTTTTGTATTCACTTGATGGGAAATTTGATTTCCCATCCGGACTAACAAGAGGTCAATACAAGGTCAAGCTTTTTGTCAACAATGTGATGGTAAGGGAGATGAGCTTCCGCATATCCATTCCCATTTTGCAGAATCCCATATTTTATACCCTTTTGGCATCCTTAGTCATCCTGGTATTTTATCAGTTTTTCCGCTATCGGGCAAAGCAGCAGGAGCTCGAGAGGAACATGCTGGAAAACAGGTTGCAGTTGCTCAAAAAAAATCTGGATCCCCATTTCATTTTCAATTCCTTGAACCTCACCTATATGTTGTTGTTGCAGGAAAACAACAAGGAAGCCATCGATTCCATTACCCGATTCTCTGATTTGCATCGCTACTTCCTGGAGATGATCAACAAGCGTGAAATATCCCTTGCAGAGGAGCTTCGATTCATCTGCAATTACCTGGAGCTTGAGCATAAGAGGGTTCACTTGGATGCACCTTTTGAATATACCATCAGTCCATACGATGAAAATGCTGTCACCATTAACATACCACCCATGATTTTGCATCCCCTAGTGGAAAATGCGGTAAAGTATTGTGGATTCGACCCAACCCAAACGGATCACAGCAGCATCCGCATCGATATCCTCCTGAATGGTCATTTGGCCACCATCGGCATTGAAAATTCATTGGGTATGGATGAAAACCGCTCCAGCATTGGTTTCCGCAGGGGCGTTGAGATTGTGCGAGAAACAATTGCGATCTATAATAAGATGGGTCACAATCAGATCAATTTCCATCCCAACAGACCACCAACATATTTCCAACCAGGTTTCCGGTGCGAGTTGGTTATTGATATGGAGCAATAAAAATTATAGATAACCAATTTGTAAATCACGGGTGGCATCCAGGCAATGGTTTTTCGAGAAATAGAAACGGATGCCTGCACTCACGAAATAGCTTTTTTCAAGGGTGTATGATCCATTCAGTAAATAAAGTTGTCGTTAAATAACTTAATGCAGATTCCAGCGTGTAAATCAGCAATTTTAATAATCCCATCATTTTATCAAAACTAAACTGCACTTATGAAATACATACCATCAGTCTTTGTTTTCATGATGCTTTTGCTCCTTGCGTCCTGCAAAAAGGAATCTTCTGCTGCAGCCAAAGAACCTGACTGGTTAAAGCAGGATTTATTGGCTTACTTTCCCTTCAATGGGAATGCAAAAGACAGCAGCGGGAATGGGTATGATGGTGTTCCCAATGGTATTGTTCAATCAACAACAGATCGCAATGGAAAATCTAATGCGGCGTCGTATTTTAATAATGGAGAGGTATTGGCTAATATCAATAATTCTATTTTTAATAAAGATTTTACAGTTTCGCTTTGGGTTCAATTAGAAGAATTTACATCGCAATATGCAAAATTGATTTGG
>JBDLUN010000212.1:0-12678 GCA_039805245.1 Bacteroidota bacterium | reverse complement strand
CAAAACCATCGTCAAAGAATGGCTAAATGCACTGTTGCAGGATGTAGTGAATATTGTGAGGAGTCCGCGCAGCTTCAATTCCCAATTGGGTGTGCCCCTCAGTGTATGGGCCATGCAAGATGAACACGAACTGGGCATTTTCGAAGCCGGCATCTCCAGAAAAGGCGAAATGCAGTTGTTGGAAACAATCATTAGGCCAACAATTGGACTGATCACGAATTTGGGAGCTGCACATAGTGAAGGGTTTGATGGGGATGCTGACAAGCTGACTGAAAAATTATTGTTGTTCCAATCGGTTGCTGTATTGGTTTATTGCAAGGACCACCTTTTGGTTGATGAGGCCCTGCAACGCAGCAGGGAAGCATTTCCCAATCGTGCACTGCTCAGTTGGGGCAAGTCGCCCGAAGCCGATATACGCCTCTTGAATGTCAAGGTAGAAAACAATACCAGTGTGTTGGAGGTGGTTTCATCCGGAAGCTTCTTCACGTTCAGCATCCCCTACGTGGATGCAGCCGCTTTGGAAAATGCGATGCACTGTTTTGCTGCAGCTGTGGCGCTTGGTTATCCCGATCAGGCAGCACTGCGGATGATGCAGTTACCTCCGCTATCCATGAGGCTTGAAATGAAAGAGGGCAGGCAGGGATGCACCCTTATCAACGACAGCTACAATGCAGACCTCAGTGGCATCTTTACAGCACTTGATTTTCTGGGTTTGCAGGATCCCACCAGGAGGAGAACTGTTGTGCTTTCGGATGTTTCCGGTTTGCCTGATCAAGATGAAAATGCTTACGACAGACTTGTGGATTACCTCGTGAGCAAACAGGTTCGCCGCGTTTTTGGAGCAGGACAGCAGATCAGCGCACAAGCACAGCGCTTTGCTTCCCAACTGGAGGCCCATTTCTTTCCTGATACGCAGACACTCATTCAACATCTCGCTCATGTCCCTTTCAAAGATGAGGTTATCCTCATCAAAGGGGCCAGGGATTTTCATTTTGAAGCCATCAGCACCATGCTGGAAAGTAAAATGCACCAGACCCGGTTGGAAGTCAACCTGCCCTGCATTGCCCACAATCTTCAGGAATACCGCAAGCTGCTTCCCCCTGATACAAGGTTGATGGTGATGGTCAAGGCTTTTTCCTATGGGGCAGGCAGCATTGAGGTGGCAAGACTTTTGCAATTTCATCATGCCGACTACATCGCAGTGGCTTATGTGGATGAGGGTGTTGAATTGCGCAAAGCCGGTATCCGGCTGCCTATTATGGTGATGAATACTGAGCCGCAGGCTTTTGCGTTGCTCGTGGAAAACGACCTCGAACCTGAGTTATACTCTCTGGACATCATCCGCCGGTTTCATGATTTTCTGCGTACGGAAGGAATTGCCTTCTATCCCGTTCATATCAAACTGGACACGGGGATGCACCGGCTGGGACTGGATCATAGCGATATCATCCAATTCAACACGGAATTTGGTTTGTCTCCCCGCTTGAGGGTCAAATCAGTCTTTACCCATCTGGTGGCCAGTGAGGACTCCGCAGAGGATGCATTTACGGCCCGGCAATTGGCTGATTTCGAGGCAGGTTGCGGTTTGTTGCAGCAAACGCTGGGTTATGTTTTCTGGCGTCATGCTGCCAATACAGCGGCCATTAGCAGACATCCCCAAGCTGCTTATGAGATGGTCAGACTCGGGATTGGCTTATATGGCGTTGATGCCGGTAAGTCTGGATTGTTTCTGCAGGAAGCCATTTCTCTCAAAACAACCATCGCACAAATCAGGGATGTTGAAGTTGGTGGGTCGGTAGGTTATGGCAGAAAGGCGCTGCTGCATCGACATACCCGTGTGGCCACCATCAGGGTCGGTTATGCCGACGGTTTTCCAAGATCCTTGGGCAATGGCAGGTGCAGCGTCCTTATCAAAGGGCGACACTATCCTACCTTGGGAAATGTATGCATGGATATGACCATGATTGACATTACGGGCAGCGAGGATATCGCTTTGGAGGATGAGGTGCTGGTATTTGGTCCGGGGCATTCCATCATCCGAATGGCCAGGGCTGCTGAAACCATACCCTATGAGATCATGACCGGCATTGCCCAACGGGTTCCCCGTATTTATTTCAGTGAATAGACAAATGGCTTGGAGCGGTTATCCCTGAATTGCTATATTTGCAAAAACCGGTTTTGTGAAGTTCAAACACGTTATTTTGCTCACTTTGGTGATCCTCTTTATTGATCAGGCACTCAAAGTGTATATCAAGACGCATTACCATATGGGGCAGGAAACAGTGCTTTTCCCATCAATCCCTTGGTTGCGCTTTCACTTCCTTGAAAATGAAGGCATGGCTTATGGTTGGAAATTGGCTGGCAGTTGGGGAAAGATTGCACTGACCGTTTTCAGGTTGATTGCAGTAGGTTTCGGTACCTATTACATCTACGGAACCATCCAAAAGAAATACCATTTCGGATATGTCATCTGCTGTACTTTCATCTATGCCGGTGCGATAGGCAACCTCATTGATAGCTTGTTTTACGGACTCATTTTTGAATTCAGTGATCCCTATTCAGAAAACCTCGCCAGAGGGTTTTGGGAGCAAGGTTTTATGGGTGGATATGAGAGTTTCCTCCATGGCCGTGTGGTGGATATGTTGTATATGCCCATCATAGAAAATGGCACTTTCCCATCCTGGTTTCCTTTTTGGGGCGGCGAATCATTTGTCTTTTTCAGGCCTGTATTCAATATTGCTGACGCTGCCATCTCCGGAGGTGTTTTTGCCATCTTGATTTTCCAGAACAGGTTTTTCCCGGCATTGCCTGCTGCAAATCCCAAAGCGGAAACGGAATCCACTACATCTGCGTAACAGTCTTTGTCCTCAATGAGTTATTGTCTCCAAAGGACATGAGTCACTTTCGCGTAATAGCTTTATTTTTTATCCGCCCCAACCCTGGCGGTCAAGACTCCTGAAATGTATGGCTTCAGCCACATGCGGCATTCGGATGGATTCATCGCCGTCCAGGTCTGCAATGGTTCTGGAAACCTTGAGAATCCTGTCGTAAGCCCGGGCTGAGAGGTTCAGTCGCTCCATGGCTTTTTTAAGTAAGGCATGGCTTTCGGGTTCCAAAGCACAAATTTTCCTGATTTCCCGTGCATTCATTTGGGCATTGGCATGGATGCCTTCTGTTGCTGCAAAACGGGCAGACTGCAATGCTCTTGCGGCCACAACCCTTCCCCGGATGTTGGAAGAGGGTTCGGCAGGCTGCATAGACGACAGCTGGGCAAATGCCACGGGTGTCACTTCTACGTGCAGATCGATCCGATCCAGCAAAGGGCCAGAGATTTTATTCAGGTATTTGGTAACGAGTCCGGGCGGACAGCTGCAGCTTTTTTCAGGATGGTTGTAAAAGCCGCATGGACAAGGGTTCATGGATGCCACGAGCATGAAGGATGCCGGAAAATCGATAGCCATGCGCGCTCTCGAAATGGTCACTTTCCGTTCTTCCATGGGTTGCCGCATCACCTCCAGTACCGTACGCTTGAATTCAGGAAGCTCATCAAGGAAAAGTACGCCATGGTGTGAAAGGGAGATTTCTCCTGGTTGTGGGGAAGCACCCCCTCCAACCAGTGCCACATCACTAATGGTATGATGGGGGCTCCTGAATGGCCTCCTGGTGATCAGGGAGGCGTTTTCCGGCAGTTTCCCTGCCACACTGTGTATCTTGGTGCTTTCCAGTGCTTCCTCCAAGGAAAGGGGTGGGAGAATGGATGGGAGCCTTTTGGCCAACATGGTTTTCCCGGCACCGGGCGGACCAATGAGGATTACATTATGCCCGCCCGATGCCGCGATTTCCAATGCACGTTTTATGTTTTCCTGTCCTTTGACATCTGCAAAATCCGTTTCAAACTGCTGTTGGGCATGATGGAACTCCTCGTCAAGGTTGATTTTTACGGCCGGCTTGCTCTCATAGTTTTTGGTCATGAAATCAACCACCTCTTTCAGGTTTTTCATGCCATACACTTGCAGGCCTTCCACCATGGCTGCTTCGCGGGCATTCACTTCCGGAAGGATGAATCCTTTCATGGCTTCTTTTCTGGCCTGTATGGCGATGGGAAGGGCCCCCTTAATCGGTCTGAGTTCGCCATCCAGGCTCAGTTCGCCCATGATGATGAAGTTTTCCAGGGCTGTTGGTATATCCAGTTGGAGGGATGCTGCCAGGATACCTACAGCAATGGGCAAGTCAAATGCCGTTCCGCTTTTTCTCAAGTCTGCTGGTGCCAGGTTGATGACAATCCGCGTTCTGGGCATCTCAAACCCATAGGTTTTGATGGCGCTTTCTACCCGTTGCAGACTTTCTTTAATGGCGGAATCGGGCAGCCCTACAATGCAATATTCTTTGCCTTGGGATGTCCAGCTGACTTCAATTGTAATCGTGATGGCTTCTACGCCATGTACAGTGCTGCCAAATAGTTTCACAAACATGCGATGAAGGTAAACAGGCCGGCAAGGATGGCAGTGGTGTTGAAACGGCAATAGGCCAGTATTTTTCCCGGTTTAGTGGGTTAATCAGCGGCAGGGTCCTGTTGTTTTCCGAGATTATCCAGTAGTGTCGTTACCCCTTCCTTTTGCAATATCAGGTAACCCATACGGTCTTTGCTGATACCGTCTTTCAGTTGGTAGCTGAAGTGAAGGTCGTTGTTTTTCAGGGTTGTTTCAAAATACTTGAAACGCAATGAGGGCAGGCGTTGCAAGTCGTCTCCTATTTCATAAAGGTGAGAGGAGAGGATGAAGAGTCCGTTCCTAGCCTTAGACAAACCTTCAACCACCGAGACAGTGCATTTCATAGCATCCTGCATATTCGTGCCTTTGAAAAGTTCATCAATCAAAACAAGCCATTTGCGGCCATCACTGATTTTAAGCAGTGTTTCCCTGACCCGGCGGACCTCATTGTAAAAATAACTCTCTCCCTTGATGATATTATCCGTGACATTGATATTGCTGAGCAGTCCTTCAAATAGGGAGAGTTTCATCGCATCTGCGGGTACCCCCATCCCCAAATGGGCAAGGTAAACGGCCAGTCCCACCGCTTTAATAAGCGTGCTCTTGCCCGCCATATTGGCTCCGGTGAGAAAGATGAAATGCTGGTCTTTATCCATCAGCAAATCATATCCCACTGGATCTTTGAGCAGGATGTGCTTCAGGTTGCTGATTTCCAGCCGGGGTTGCACACTTTCTGTAAACTCCGGAAACCGGAGATTCAGATTTCGATTGGCCGTGGCCATGGATTTCCAGGCATCCAAAATGGCATGGATTTCCAGCAGACGCCTGAGGGTTGCAGGAAGTTCGATATGGAATATCCGCGCGTAATGGAGTAAGTCTGGTAAGGTCAGTTCTGTAAAGGTTTCAACTTCGGAAAGTCCTGTCAACAAACGGTTGCCGACAAGCATTTCACTTTCGCTGATGAGTTTTTCAAGCCTAACAGGAAGCTTATGCTTCCTGAAAAGTTTATGCAGCTTTTCAAAACCCCTGATCAAGGCAAAAAGTTGCCTCATGGAAAACAGGATCATGGAATAGTCTCCCGGATTGAGCAGCCGGTAAACAAAACTGTTGATGGGGTTGGGGTTTTCAGGGATGCTGCGGGGATTGTCGTCGAGGAATTTCTCCACCACCAGCATGGTTCCGTTGGTGATGTCTGCCGGCCAATTGTCCAGCTCTCCGGCAATCAGTTTCAGGATATGCTGTACCTCCTTGATATCCCTGATATCCTGAAGGGGATTGGCAAAAAACTTTTGTAGGACCTGCTTTCCGGTTGCTGTATCTGTATGATCAATTTGGGGGAAAAGCGATTGTCCCTCATCCGGATGAAAAACGGCAAGATCTTGGAGTGTTGTTTTGTCAATCAGCATGCATTCAATTTCTATCGAATAACAGACGCATTCCCCGATGGGATGCATCCACCTGACCGTTTTCATAAACCGGGTGGCCGTTAACCAACGTCATGATTACGCTTGAAGGGAAAGTGAAGCCCTCCAATGGGCTCCATCCGCACTTGTACAGGATGTTGTTCTTGTTGACGGTTTCAGGTTTGTTCATGTCAACCAGCACCAGGTCTGCAAAATAGCCTTCTCGAATGAAGCCCCGTTCGCGGATCTGAAAGCAGGTGGCGGGTGCATGAGCCATTTTGCGTACCACATTTTCGATGCTGATTTTTCCCTGCTGCACATAATGCAACATGAGTTGAAGGCTATGCTGCACCAGTGGCAACCCTGCATGGGCATGGGAGTAGTCGCCTGATTTTTCTTCCATTGTATGTGGCGCATGGTCAGTAGCGATGATGTCAAGCCTGTCGTCCAATAGGGCTTCCCAAAGGGCTTCCTTATTGGATGGTGCTTTTATGGCAGGGTTGCATTTGATCTTATTGCCCAGTATGGCATAGTCATCTGCTGTGAAATGCAGGTGGTGAATACATACTTCCGATGTGATTCTTTTTTGTTCCAGTGGCAGCAGGTTGCTGAACAGTTGCAATTCTTTGGCCGTGGAGATATGGAGAATATGGAGCCTGGTATTGTTGCGTTTGGCCAACTGAACAGCCATGAGTGAGGATTCGAAACAGGCTTCCTCATCCCGGATAATGGGATGGTCATCAGCCATAGGGATCCTGCCTTCAGCAGCAAATTTTTCCAGATTTCTTTTGATGATGCGTTCATCTTCACAGTGTGTGGCGATGAGTACCTCACTTTCCCGGAAGATCCTGTCGAGGGTCAAGTGGTTGTCTACCAGCATATTACCCGTGGAAGAGCCCATGAAGATTTTGATGCCACAAACCCTCTCTTTTTTTTCGTTCATTTTCAACACTTCCTCTTCATTGTCGTTTGACGTGCCCATGAAAAAGGAATAGTTGGCTGGGGAAGAATGGGCCGCGATGGCATATTTTTCTTCCAGAAGTTCCTGGGTCAGCGCAGCCGGTTTGGTGTTCGGCATCTCCATGAAGCTGGTGGTGCCGCCCGCCACTGCTGCAATGGATTCTGTATGGATGTTGGCCTTGTGTGTGAGACCAGGTTCTCTGAAATGGACCTGGTCATCAATTATCCCAGGCAACAGGAATTTGTTCTCCCCGTCGATCTCCCTGGCATGGTATGAATTGTCAATTCTGTGGTCTATCTTTAGAATCCGGTTGTCGCCTACCAACACATCTCCAGCAATGATTTTACCATCGGTGACAATGCTGGTGTTTTTAATGAGGATTTTAGACATCTTACCTATGTTGTTGAACACGCAAATTATCAAATCATTGGCAGTCTTGGTTTTTTTTGTACTGCCATTCCAATTGTATGCACAATCCACTCCATTTCAGCAGGGTGCAAAGGATTATTTCCTGTTGAACCGGTTGGAGATCAAAATGCAAAGAGATACGGCACTGAATTTTTCATCAATCAAACCTTTCAACAGGAAATGGTGGGTTGGGGCATTGAACAGGGCTACAGACAGTTCTTCTGATGTGTTTCTTACTAATGTTGATCGTTACAACATCCAAAGGGCGCGGTTGAATAATAGGGAATGGAAGGGTAGGGATACGGTTTTCCCGCTCAGTAGAAAACCTATTTGGAATTCATTCTATCAGGATCCAGCCAATCTTGTGGGTATTGACCAACCGGATTTCTTCCTGTCTGTGAACCCGGTACTCCAACTCCAGGCCCTGCGAGATGATGCAACTGAGGAACTGCTGTATGTGAATACCCGAGGTGTTGTAGCTCGCTCCCAAGTTTCTGGCAGATTGGGCATGCAATTTTTGGTAACAGAAAATCAAGTCAAGGTTCCTCAATACTTGCGGGAACGTGTAGAGCAGAACAGGGCCTTTCCCGGCGCAGGATTGTATAAACAATTCAAGGAAACCGGATATGATTATTTTGATGCCCGAGGTGCCGTTTATTTCAATGCTGCCAAGTTCCTGGATTTGCAGTTCGGGTACGATAAAATGTTTTTAGGTAATGGATACAGAAGCCTTTTGTGGAGTGACCATGCCAACAGTCACCTGTTTCTCAATTTGAACCTCAGGGTCTGGCGGTTGAATTATATGAGCAGGATTATGGAATTGCAGCCGCAATATACCCGAAGAACACTGGGTTTTGATACCCTGCACGCCAAAAAATACGCTGCCGTCCATTACCTCACTATCAATGCACCGAAGTGGCTCACTTTCGGTTTCTTTGAGGGTATTGTTTTCGGCAGACCCAACAGATTTGAATTCCATTACCTGAATCCAGTCATGTTCCTCCGGGTGTCTGAATTGCAAGTGGGGAGCCCTGACAATGCCTTCATTGGGTTTGATGTCAAGGCCAATTTGGGTAAACGTGTGCAGTTGTATGGGCAGGTTATGCTGGATGAATTTTACACTACTTATGTCAGGCAAAAAGACAACTGGTGGGGCAACAAATGGGCCTTGCAGGGTGGTCTGAAGTATATTGATGTGTTGGGTGTGAAGAATATGGATCTTCAGCTGGAAACCAATTGGATCAGGCCTTTTACGTATTCCCATACCGACACATTGGCCAATTACACGCATTACAACCAGCCAATTGCTCATCCATCTGGGTCGAATGTCAGAGAATTGTTGGGTATTCTCACCTATCAGCCTGCTCCCCGATGGTATATGCAAGCCAAGGGTGTTTTTTGGCTGGCCGGAAAGGATCCGTTGGGTAAAAATTATGGCAACAATATTTTCAAAGCCAGCGATACCCGATCTCTTGATGATAGGGTATATTATGGGGTTCCCGATTCCAGAAAAAATCTGCATGCCAGCTTGTGGACGGCATTTGAATTAAAGGAAAATCTGTTTTTGGAAAGTACGGTAACTTATCGACAGATGGAAGCTATGCCACGTAATCTCCAGGTATCAGCAGGTCTTCGTTGGAACATGCACAGGCAGGAGCATGACTATTGATTTACCGACCCAGTCCTCCCCCTTCAAAATGCAGTGAGAAGAGTATCATCCTGCTGTTCATCTTGTCGATAACACTTGAATAACGCAGACTTTCATCACGGCTGTGTACGTTGGAGAGTCCGTAACTGAATTTGATTTCTGGTGAGAGGATGAAGTATGGGAAGAAAAATTGGAACCCGATGCCACCTTCTACACCGTAATCGGATTTTTTCACTTTTACTATATTGTCTGCATTCCTTGCACCGGAATTGCTGGCCAGATCAAAGTCGTATTTCACCCCTGCGAGTGTGTACACCCTGAAATTGTTGATGCGGTCGCTTTTGAGCCTTACCTGCAGCGGGAAGCTCATCACGATTGATTCTACATTTTGGTCAATGATGGAAGCTGTAGCTTGACTGGGCAGTTTTTCAGTATATCCGAATTTCTTTTCACTGAAGATCAGGTTTAGGGGATAAAACCGGAAATCGATGTGTTTGGTTGCCTGCCAGTTGGCCATGATGCCCAAGTGAATCCTCCCACTGTTTTTGGACTCCACGCGTTGAATGGTATCCTGCGTAAGGAATGAAGGATGGTGGGTGATATTGTAATTGGAACGGTTGTAGCCGAGTACAATACCAAAGTAATAATTTTTTTGATCGTGATCGGGCAGGTTCAGGTTTACCTGCTGTGCACGCGACTGCAGGCAACAAGCCAGCAGGAGCAGCATGATGCTTACTTTATGCCTGTATATATGCTGCATATGCCGAAGCTTAATCGTTTACTGGAAGTGTCCCTAAAGCCGGTCTGGTCAAGTACACGGAGAAAATCTTTCCCTTCAGGAAATTTTTGCACCGAGTCGTTCAGGTATTGGTAGGCATTGCGGCTTTTGGAAAAAATCCTCCCGATACCTGGGGTTATGAAATTCATGTAGAGGTTGTAAAGCTGCTGTACGCCTGGTAGGGAAGGGCGGGAGAATTCTAGTACCACCAGCCTGCCTCCAGGCTTCAGCACTCTGTTGATTTCCCTAAGGCCATTTTCCAGGTGTTGGAAATTGCGTACCCCGAAGGCTACGGTAACCGCATCGAACGCGTGGTCTTTGAATTGGATTGCTTCACTGTCGCCTGTCTGCAGTTCTATGGTGTCAACAAGGCCGGCTGCAGCAATTTTTTTCCTGCCGAAGTCAAGCATGCCTTCTGAGATGTCGATGCCAATGATTTTTTCAGGCTGCAACACTTTGGTAGCCATCAGGGCAACATCAGCGGTACCTGTAGCCACATCCAACAGCATTTTCGGATTGTCCTTCTTCAGGAGCAGCAGTGCTTTTTTTCGCCAGCTGACATCAATGCCGGCCGACAGGAAACGGTTTAAAAAGTCGTATTGCGGCGCGATATCATTGAACATGCCCGCGACCTGTTCTTTTTTCGGTAAATTTGAAGCCAGATCCGGCACGATACTATCATGTGCAAATTTTCCCATCACCGCAAAAGTAATCAAAAACGATGGGAGGGTTCTTAAAGGATTTGTAAATCTCCATACATGGTCATACACAAGACTTCATACCTGATCAGCAGTCCTGATGCCGCTTCCTGTCCAAAGCCAGACAGGCCTGAATATGCGTTCATCGGCCGGAGCAACGTGGGGAAGTCCTCGCTTATCAACATGCTTACCGGTGTGCGTAATCTCGCTAAGACCTCTGCCACACCAGGCAAGACCCAGCTCATCAACCATTTTACCGTAGAAAGCAAGTCTGCGGAGAAATCCCCTCTGTTCAGCTGGTATCTGGTTGATTTACCCGGGTATGGGTTTGCCAAAGTGTCTGCATCCAAGCGCAAACAGTGGGAAAAGATGATTGAGGGCTATCTCAAGACCCGTGAAAACCTCATCAATATTTTTGTACTGGTGGATGCCCGTCACGAACCCCAACAGCTTGATCTTGATTTTGTCAACAGGTTGGGGGAATGGCAAATTCCTTTTGCTGTTGTGTTTACGAAGGCCGACAAAGAAACACAAAAGGTTGTCAGTGCCCATGTCAAGGCCTTTTCCGATGCCATGCAGGCGCATTGGGAGACTTTGCCGCCCATCTTTGTTACCAGTGCGGAAAAATTTACCGGCAAAGCTGCTTTGATCCGCTTCATCGATGAACTCAATCAGGTCAGCAAAGAAAGTTTCAAGCATACACCATGATGCTGCCTGCAAGGATACCCAGATGGTTCGACAAGCTGTACCCCCGGCGAATTTGGCGAATGCCCCCATCAGATGGTAAGCTATACCTCACTTTTGATGATGGGCCGCATCCTGAAATCACAAACGCCGTGCTTGATATATTGAAGCGGTATCAAGCGAAAGCCACTTTTTTTTGCATAGGAGACCGCGTTATGCGTTATCCCGCGGTTTACGAACGCATCTTATATGATGGGCATGCAGTTGGCAACCATACCTTCAGGCATCTGCACGGAAGAAAAAACACCAATGAAGAGTACATCAGCGATATCCAGGAAGCTGCCGTTTGTATTGATTCGAAACTGTTCAGACCACCATATGGCAGATTGAGGGCAGCGCAACAAGTGGCTGTAAATGCCATGGGAATGACAACAATTATGTGGACTGTTTTGAGTGGAGATTTTGATGTGAGCATGCAAAAAGAGGAATGTGCATCAAGGGTATTGGGCCAAATCAAAGATGGTGATATCATTTTGTTTCATGATTCAGAAAAGGCTGCAACCAGGATGTTGTATGCGCTGGAACGTTTGCTGGATAAGGGTTTGAGCGAGGGGTTCAATTTCGAAGCCATTCGGATTAACGACCTTCAGGGTTAAAAAAGTAGGGCCTGGGTGAAAACCCTGGCCCGTTTTTAATCCGTACCCTATGAAAACTTTTCGAAAGGTACATGTTTTTTTATTGAAATTTACAAATTTTTAAGGTTAAAATATGATAGATACGCACAGCCATTTGTATGCAGCGGAATTCATTGTCGACAGACAAGCCATGTTTGCACGTGCAAGAGAGGTTGGTGTAACCAGCGTTTATTTGCCCGCCATTGACAGCAGCTCTCATGAAGCCATGATGCAAACTGTTGCAGAAAGTGATGGTTTGTGTATCCCTATGATGGGTTTGCATCCCTGTTATGTTGGCCAGGATTATCTTGGGCAACTTCAAATCGTGGAAGATTGGTTGAAGCGGGAAAAATTTGCTGCCATTGGCGAGGTGGGATTGGATTTTTACCATTCTGTTGAATTCCGTGATCAACAGGAGGATGCTTTTGCAACACAGATTGGTTGGGCTTTGCAGTATGAATTGCCATTGGTGATCCATTCACGGAGTTCCCTGGATGAATGCATCAAAATGATTGCAGAAGTTGGTCATGGCAAAGTGAAGGGTATTTTCCATTGTTTCGGCGGTGATGAGCGCCAAGCGAGGAAAATCATTGAGATGGGTTTTATGCTTGGCATTGGTGGTGTGGTGACTTACAAGAATGCCGGACTTGCTTTATTGGTGGAAAAACTTCCACTTGAAGCGATGGTATTGGAAACAGATGCGCCTTATCTCACACCCGTTCCATTCCGTGGAAAACGCAATGAAACAGCTTATGTCCGGTATGTAGCAGAGAAGATAGCAACTCTGAAAGGCATCAGTTTAGCTGAGGTAGACGAAATATCCACCCAAAATGCCAAAAAAATCTTCCGCTTATGACTGAATAGGTTTATTTTTGCACTCCTTCAAAGGGAGACTTGTCCGAGTGGTTGAAGGAGCACGCCTGGAAAGTGTGTA
>JBDLUN010000211.1:0-15187 GCA_039805245.1 Bacteroidota bacterium | reverse complement strand
CGTCCCATTTGTGCCGTCAGTGTATAGGCTAGGAAGTTCCTCATGAGGGTTTTGTCGGTATAGGGGGCGTAAAGTATCCAATCGCTTTCTGCCGGCATACCCAAAAGTGAGTGATTCAACTCCATGCCTAAGGTGTCTCTCAATTCGATATCAAATGATTTCATTGGGAACAGTGCCTGAGAGGATTGTCCGCGAAGTTCTATGCCGATTGTTCCGGCAAATTCATTGAAACTGTCAGTCCTTTTGTTTCTTTTTGCGGGACCGTTATTGATAATCCCCATTTGGGCAGTGATCTTTGGGGAGTTGATGATTTCACGTCCTTTTGTATCAATTACAACAACCGGCAGATTTGATGATTCGAGCACAATGTCTTGCCCTCCAACAAATTGAAAAGAGAAACACAAAATAAGTGCAAAAAGGAAATTGATGAAGCTTTGGCTTTTCATTTGACTTCAAGTTAAGTCGAAGCTTCTTAAAGTGCAAATTCTCAAGTATTCACGTTTTTTCCCCGTGCAGTGTTTGGCAGCGCGGGCTTTCGTACTTTTGAACAGGTCAGCAAAAAACAGGATGGCAAAAAACGCACAAGACACTCCCTTAATGCAGCAGCATCGGGCTATCAAACAAAAATATCCGGATGCGATTCTGTTATTCAGGGTGGGGGATTTTTATGAAACATTTGGTGAGGATGCGGTAAGGGCTTCGCAAGTGCTGGGTATTACCCTAACAAAGCGCAACAATGGGGCGGCTGCATCACTTGAACTTGCGGGTTTCCCACATCATGCACTCGATAATTACTTGCATAAGCTGGTCAAGGCAGGGTTTCGTGTGGCCATCTGTGATCAACTGGAAGACCCAAAGCTTGCCAAGGGTATTGTCAAGAGAGGGGTCACGGAAATGGTTACACCTGGCTTGGCTACGCACGACAAGTTGCTGGAACACAAAAGCAATAATTTTCTGGCAGGAATTCATTTTGGAGAGCAAACCAATGGTGTCGCCTTCCTCGATATTTCAACGGGTGAATTTTTTGTTGCAGAAGGGGACTATGAATATTTGGATAAATTGCTGCAGTCGTTTCAACCAGCTGAAATTGTTTTCCAGAAAGGAAACCTGCAACAGTTTGTTGAAAGGTTTGGCAAGCGGTTTCATACTTTCATGCTTGATCCGTGGATCTTTGACTTCCGTTATGCTCAGGAGAGTCTGCTGAAGCAATTTGGTACGCACTCCCTGAAAGGCTTTGGCATTGAGGATTGGCGAAGTGCCATCATCGCAGCAGGAGCTGTATTGCATTATCTGGGTGATACAGTTCATCCACACAGTCATCACATCGCTACCATCCATCGCATCAATAGAGAGGATTACCTGTGGATGGATCAATTTACCATCAGAAATCTCGAACTGGTGCAATCGCCTGTGCAAGACGGTGCAACCCTGCTCAAGACGCTGGACCAAACCGTATCACCGATGGGGGCAAGACTTTTGAAGCGATGGATCCTTATGCCCCTCGTCAACAAGGATCGCATCGATGAAAGGTTGGAGCTTGTTGATATCTGCAGGGAAAACAAGGAGTGGCGTGGGCAAATGATTCAGTTCCTGCAGTCTTGTGGGGATGTTGAAAGGCTAGTCAGCAAGATCCCCTCCAAAAAAATTGGACCAAGAGAAATGTTGCAGCTTGGCAAGGGGCTTGATATGGTTGGCCACATCAAAGGTTTGTCAGGAGAAGTTGAGCATGCCTATCTGGCCAGGTTGGCAGACAACCTGAATCCCTGCAAGGTGATTACGGAAAGGATATTCAGAGAAATTGCACCAGATCCTCCTGCACAGACAGTGAAAGGTGGCTTTATTGCAGCCGGAGTCGACGCTTCATTGGATAATTTAAGGGCTCTTGCTGCGGGGGGCAAAAACGTATTGGTGGAGATTCAACAGCGTGAAGCGGCAGCAACAGGTATCACCTCGCTTAAGATCGGTTTCAACAATGTTTTCGGGTATTATCTTGAAGTCAGCAATGTGCATAAGGGCAAGGTTCCAGGCGACTGGATGCGAAAGCAAACCCTTACCAATGCAGAACGTTACATCACGCCAGAGTTGAAGGAATATGAAGAGCAGATCATGGGGGCGGAAGACAAGATTATGCAGATCGAGGCAACGATTTATGATAAACTGCTATCAGCCTTGCAGGAATATATCCTGCCTATGCAACAGAATGCACATATACTGGCGATATTGGATTGCCTTTGTTGTTTTGGACGCAATGCAGAACAATTCAATTACTGCAGACCAATCATACATGAGGAAGGCAATTTGGAGTTGAAGGATGCAAGGCATCCGGTAATTGAGCGGCTTTTACCTCCAGGGGAGCAATATGTTTCCAATGATTTGCAGTTAAATCAGGATGATTGCCAGCTGATCATTTTGACGGGTCCGAATATGAGCGGTAAAAGTGCCTTGTTGAGGCAAACTGCGCTCATCACCTTAATGGCACACATGGGTAGTTTTGTTCCAGCCATGTCTGCACTTGTACCCATCACCGACAAGATTTTTACCAGAGTTGGCGCATCAGATAACCTGAGTGGAGGGGAGTCTACTTTCATGGTGGAGATGAATGAGACGGCCAGCATCATCAATAATCTTTCCGCGAAGAGTCTTGTTATTCTTGATGAGATAGGTAGGGGTACATCCACCTATGATGGTATTTCCATCGCCTGGAGTATTGCCGAGTTTTTGCATGAATCCGAGTTTCAACCAAAAACACTTTTTGCAACGCATTACCATGAGATGAATGATTTGGAATTGCAACTTCCCCGCGTCAAGAATTTTCATATCACCCATCGGGAGGTTGATAATAGGATCATCTTTTTGCGCAAGTTGTCTCCTGGTGGGAGTACGCATAGCTTTGGCATACATGTAGCCAGGATGGCTGGGATGCCTCAGGTGTTGGTAGACAGGGCAGCAGCACTGCTCGGAACACTGGAAAGCAAACAGCATGCCCATGCAGTTGTCCAGGATATAGGCAACGACGAATTGCCTGCCATGCAACTGTCTATTTTCGATGCCCACACAGAAGTCTTCAGTGAAATCCGGAAAATGCTTGCACCGATCAATGTGGATAAACTTACCCCGGTCGAGGCACTTGTTATATTGAGTGAAATCAAGAAAAGGATTAAATGATCAAATGAGTTGCTTCAGCAGAGTTACTACTGCATCCAATTCAGAAAAGGTATTGTATTTGCTGAAGGAAAAGCGGACAGTCGACTGCCTGGGTTTGTTCAATGCATTGATGACATGAGAACCCTGATTGGCGCCACTGCTGCATGCACTTCCCCCTGAAACGCAGATGTTGTTGACATCCAGATTGAAAAGCAACATTTCACTTCTTTCTGTCAAAGGGAATCCTGCACTGAGAACGGTATACAGGCTTTCTCCAAGTGGATCTCCATTGAAAACAATGCCATCAATTTCGGCCTGTAATTTATTATGGAGATGCATTTTCAGGGACTGAATATGGGTTTTGTCGGCTTCATATTTTTCCATGGCCAGGTCAAGTGCTTTGGCAAAGCCAACAATGCCATAAATATTTTCTGTGCCTGCACGCATATTCCTTTCTTGTCCGCCGCCATGCAGGAAAGGTGAAATTTTATGTTGGGCGTTGATATAGAGCAGGCCAATGCCTTTGGGACCATGAAATTTGTGACCTGCACCCGTGATGAAATCCACATCGATATCTTTCAGGTTGATGGGGAAATGTCCCACTGTTTGAACGGTATCGGCATGAAAGAGTGCACCAAAAGATTTGCAGCATGCTCCAACTTTGCTCAAGTCTGTGATATTACCAATTTCATTGTTGGCATGCATTAGGGAAACCAAGGTTTTGTCTGATGATGCCGCCAATTTTTTTTCAAGATCATCCAGATCGATATGTCCGTTTTCCTGGATGCTCATAAATTCCAACTCCACTTCGTTCCGTTTGGCGAGGAACTCACAGGTGTGCAGGGTTGCGTGGTGTTCTATGGGCGAGGTAATAATTCTTTTGCAATTCAGTTCCCGAACAGCTCCAAAAATGGCGGTGTTGCTGCTTTCAGTTCCACCGCTGGTAAAAAATATTTCCGATGGATGTGCCTGGAGATGAGCGGCAACAGATTTTCTGGCTTTTTCGATAGCCAACCTGTTTTCCCTCCCATAGGAGTATATGGATGATGGATTGCCAAAATGCTCCAGGAAATAGGGTTTCATCGCCTCAAACACTTCAGGGGCGAGTGGGGTTGTGGCGGCGTTGTCCAAATATATCCTGCTGGCCATGTTCATCCTGTAAAATTATCAAATCATCAAATGGATTCCTGAATATCGCGGATGAGTTTGTTGGCAATATTGTTGGCGGTGGTTTCGAAATTGCTTTCCGCTATGATCCTAATTATGGGTTCTGTATTGCTTGCTCTCAAATGCACCCAATCGTTGTCAAATTCTATTCTCAGTCCATCAATGGTGTTGATGGGATGGGCTTTGTATTTTTCCTGCAGCTTACTGAAAACCATGGGCAAGCTGGACTGATCCGTCAACTCTATTTTATTTTTGCTGATAAAATAGTTGGGGTAGCTATGTCTTAATTGCCTTGCTGTTTTGCCTGTGAGAGCCATGTGGGTCAGGAATAGGGCTATGCCAATTAAGGCATCCCGGCCATAGTGGAAGTCGGGTACGATGATGCCACCATTGCCTTCACCGCCAATGACGGCATTGACGGCTTTCATTTTGGCAACCACATTGACTTCCCCAACAGCTGCAGGGTGGTAGGTGCATCCGTGGGACTCTGTAACGTCTTTCAAGGCCCTGGTGGATGACAGGTTGCTGACGGTATCCCCTTTGATTTTGCCCAAAACATAATCTGCTACGGCTACCAGGGTGTACTCTTCACCAAACATAGAGCCGTCTTCACAAACCAGCACGAGCCTGTCCACATCAGGATCAACGGATATGCCCAAATCTGCCTTGTTGGAAACTACGGCAGCTGCCAACCCGCTCAGGTGTTGCGGTAAGGGTTCTGGATTGTGGGCAAATTTTCCATCAACCTCAGCATTAAGCACCGTGATATTTTTTTCCTCGATGCCCAATTTCTTCAGCAAGGCTGGTACGAACAAGGCACCGCTGCTGTTGATGGCATCCACCACAATTTTGAACTTTTTGTTGGCGATCATTTTGGCATTTACCAGCTGGTGATCCACAATGGCATCAAGATGTCTGGCAGCATGATCATGATTGGCAACCACATGGCCAAGCTGGTCAACGCCGGCAAAAACAATCCCGTTGTTTTCTGCTGCCTGCAAAATGCTTGCACCCACTTCCGCACTGATGAATTCGCCTTTTTCGTTGAGCAGCTTCAGCGCGTTCCATTCTTTGGGGTTATGGCTTGCGGTGATGATGATGCCACCGGCTGCCTGCTCCGACACAACTTCATATTCTACCGTCGGGGTAGTAGACAATCCCAGATCTATGACCTTTACACCCAATGATATCAGGGTTTGGATGGCCAAATCTGCTATCATCGGACCGCTGATGCGGCCGTCACGACCGATAACAATTTTATTGTTTCCGCCTGATATGGCCCATTGGCCGAATGCAGCGGTGTATTTGACTACGTCTATAGGGGTAAGGGATTCACCAGGTTTGCCACCAATGGTGCCCCTGATGCCGGATATGCTCTTGATAAGTGCCAAGGTAAAAATTATTGGTGCATGCAAAGTTACGAAAAAGATGGACGGTAGTGCTTATTTTTGCATCATGATTCATTTGCAATCGTCTGAAATCACTTGGCTGCAAGAATTGCTGCATTGGGATTATCAGTTGATGTTCATTTGCAACAGGACGCTGGTTCATCCTTGGATGGATCATATAGCCCTGTTTTTCCGAGAGTCGATTTTCCACATTCCACTCTACGTCTTTATCATCCTCATTTCCTTTCAGTATTTTGGGAAAAAAGCGATTTATTGGATAATCGGTGGGATTGCCTTGGTTGGCATTTGCGACCTGGTGAGCAGCCACCTGATCAAGGATTTCTTTGATCGGCCAAGACCTTGCAGGGACCCTTTTATGGCTTTCCAGATCCGTTTTCTGGCACGTTATTGTGGAGCCAACGGAAGTTTCACAAGCTCCCATGCGTTCAATCATTTTGCCTTTGCCACCTATGTGTATCTGTCTTTCAGAAAATTTTCAGCAAAATATGCGCTAATGTTTCTCTGGGCAGGTATCATAGCCTACTCACAGGTATACGTAGGGGTGCATTATCCCTCTGACATTCTGGCGGGGGGGATATTGGGGATAGTTTTTGGTTGGTTAGGGGCGAGAATCGCGCAGCAGGCTGTATCTTTACCGCAATCACCAATATGAACGGGCTGTTAATCCTCTTTTTCCTCATCCTCCTGAACGGATTTTTCTCCATGGCTGAAATCGCTTTGGTCTCCGCCCGGAAAGCCAGACTTGAAGGTCAATCCAGCAAAGGAGACGGCCGGGCAAAACAGGCACTTAAGCTTGCCTTAAAACCTGAATCATTCCTTTCAACAGTCCAGATTGGCATCACCACCATCGGAATTTTTACCGGGGTTTATTCTGGAGATAAAATTGTGGATGATGTTGCAGGCTACTTCGAAGGCAATGGCATGATGGCAGCATACAGCAAGGAGCTGGCTACAGCACTGGTGGTTATTTTGGTAACATTCTTTTCCCTCGTTTTCGGTGAATTGGTACCCAAACGCATTGGGTTGGCGAATCCGGAAGGCATTGCCAAAAGTGTGGCTGCGCCGATGCGACTCATTTCCCTCCTTGCCCATCCTTTTGTGTGGTTACTCTCTCATTTTTCTGGATTCATCCTCAAGCTTATGCGACTGAAGTCTGATGAAGGCCAGGTTACTGAAGAGGAAATCAAAGCCATCATCAATGAGGGTACTGAACATGGCGCCATTGAAGCAACAGAACAGGAAATCATCCAAAGGGTTTTTCATTTGGGCGACAGGAATATCACTTCTCTCATGACCCACCGGAGTGACGTGGTCTGGTTCGATGTGCATGAAAATGAAAACAGTATTCGGGAGAAAATCGCGAACGAGCCCCATTCCATCTATCCCGTATGCGACAAGTCGATTGACAATATCAAAGGGATTGTTTCCATCAAAGACATGTATATCACCCCCGATGACATGCCTTTCAAGGATGTGATGAAAACCCCATTGTTTGTTCCGGAAAACATTACCCCCTATAAACTGCTCGAAAAATTCAAGCAGTCCAAAATACATACCAGCTTTGTGGTAGATGAATATGGCACCTTGCTGGGCTTGGTAACCCTTAATGATATTATGGGCGCCATCGTTGGTGAATTGCCACAGGAGGACAGTGAAGATTTTGAGATCATCGAACGGGAGGACGGTTCGTTTTTGGTGGATGCTCAAATTCCATTTTATGATTTTCTGACCAGATTTGACAAAGCAGATTGGATGAATGAAGGGGAACAAGAATTTGATACCCTTGCCGGCTTCATACTGCATACCTTGGAGCGTATACCCTCAACGGGGGACAAGCTCGAGTGGAAAGGGTTTTCACTGGAAATAGTGGATATGGATGGTCATCGCATCGATAAGATACTCGTAAATGTGTCGGATGAAATCCGCAACGATATGGAGGAGGAATAACCATTATGGAATTGTCATTAAAAGGTAAAACAGCATTGGTTTGCGGAAGTTCACAGGGTATCGGCAAAGCAGTAGCAATAGAGCTCTCCTTGCTAGGAGCATCATGCATCCTGTTGGCGCGCAGTTCCTCAAGCCTACAACAGGCTGTTGAGGAATTGGACACAAGTGCAGGGCAACAACATGCATTTCATGCAGTCGACTTCCAGGATGCTGTTGCATTGGAAAAATTGGTAGGGCAACTCGTTTCACAGCAGGGTATTGATATATTGATCAACAATACTGGAGGACCCGCTGCGGGTCCTATAGCATCAGCAACAGTGCCTGCCTTTGAAAATGCTTTCAGGCAACACTTGGTATGTAACCACATACTTGCCCAGGCGGTCATTCCAGGTATGAAAGAAAAAGGTTGGGGTAGGATAATCAATGTCATCTCCACATCAGTGCGAATTCCACTCGACAATCTGGGGGTTTCCAACACCATCAGGGCTGCTGTAGCTTCCTGGTCCAAAACCCTTTCCAATGAGCTGGCACAATTCGGAATCACCGTCAACAGCCTATTGCCTGGATTCATTTCCACCTCTAGGTTGGAAGCAGTTGCGGAAGGATTTGCTGCAAGGGAAAGTGTTTCCAAGGAAGAAATGCAATCCCGCATGAAAGCCTCAGTGCCCGCAAAACGATTTGGTTCACCCCAGGAAATTGCTGCAGTGGCAGCATTTGTTGCTTCACCCGCAGCTTCTTATATCAACGGCATCACCATTCCGGTAGATGGTGGAAGAACCGGAAGCATATAGCCATGTCCAATACAGATGAATTCAGGCAGCTGGCTCTCCGCTTGGATGCGCAAGACCCCTTGAGGGAATGCCGTTCCCTGTTCAGGATTCCGGAAAAGGATGGGAAGGAGCGGATTTATTTCCTTGGCAACTCCTTGGGATTACAGCCCCGAGCTACAGCAGGGGCCATTCATCGGGTTTTGGACCAATGGGCTGATGAAGGAGTGGAGTCGTTTTTTTTGGGTCAGGAATCATGGATGTCTTTGCATGACAAGTTGCTGCAGCCGCTGTCTGTAATAACAGGGGCCAAGCCCCATGAGCTGACTATAATGAATCAGCTTACGGTGAACATCCACCTCATGCTGGTAAGCTTTTACAAACCCAATGGCAGTAAGCGGAAAATTCTGGTAGAATCCAAAGCATTCCCCAGTGATCAATATGCCCTGAGGTCTCATTTGGAACATTTGGGGTTGGACCCCGACGAGATCATTATTGAAGTCAACTCAGGGGATGTTTTGGGCCCCATTGCGAATCAGGATTTGGTAAATGCAATCAAGGCAAATGCATCCGAACTCGCACTTGTTTTCCTGGGTGGCGTCAACTATTATACTGGGCAGGTTTTTGATATGCAATCCATCGCGCAAGCCGCGCATGAGGCAGGGGTGTTGATCGGATTGGATCTGGCTCATGCGGTGGGCAACATAGAATTGAAACTCCATGATTGGCAGGTTGATTTCGCCTGCTGGTGTTCTTATAAATACTTGAATGGCGGTCCGGGTACCGTGGGCGGAATTTTTGTGCATGAAAAACACCATGGAGACCCCGCGTTGAAAAGGTATGCAGGATGGTGGGGCAACAGAACTGCTACCCGTTTCTTGATGAAAGACCGGTTTGAGCCGGAGGCTGATGCAAGCGGTTGGCAATTGGGGACGCCTCCAGTTGTTTTGCTTGCCGCATTGGGTGCGTCTCTTCAAATCTTTGAACAGGCAGGCTGGAATCAATTGCTTGAAAAACAAAAAAGGATGCAGCAATGTCTTGCTGTGTGGGTGGAAAGTCTGGCTGGTGAACATTTCACATGCATCACGCCTGCAACAAGGGGCTGTCAGATTTCATTGTTGTTTCCAAACAAGGGGAAACTGGTTTATGAAAGGCTATTCATTAAAGGCTTTATGGTAGATTGGCGGGAACCTAATGTCATCAGACTGGCACCCGTTCCCCTGTACAATACTTTTTCGGAAATTTGGCAGTTTTATTTTGAGCTGCAAGTCATCTTGGATGATCTCTTTGAGAAGGAGTAATCCGAGGTATGAACTAAATGAAAAGATATGACAAGAGCTGCATTGGTCAATGAAATCAGGTCTAAAGGAACTTACCTCTGTGTGGGACTGGATACTGATCCAGCCAAGATACCAACCTTCCTCCTGCAGGAACCGGATCCGGTATTTGCTTTCAATAAAGCCATTATAGACGCTACATTGCCCTATTGTGTAGCATACAAAATCAATACGGCTTTTTATGAGGCGCAGGGGCTTAGCGGTTGGACCAGTATGCAAAAGACTGTTGATTATATTCCTGATACACATTTCAAAATAGCAGATGCCAAACGTGGAGATATCGGCAACACTTCAACCCAATATGCGCATGCGTTTCTGAAAGCAATGCCTTTTGATGCGATTACTGTTGCACCTTATATGGGAGAAGACAGTGTAAAGCCATTTTTACAGTTTGAGGGCAAATGGGCTATCGTTTTGGGCTTGACCTCCAATCCGGGTGCAGCTGATTTTGAGTTAAAGACATTGGAGAATGGCAGTCGCCTTTACGAAACTGTCATTGCTCGCGTTGCGGAATGGGGGAATACCGGTAACCTTATGTTTGTGGTAGGTGCCACACAGTCAGATGAGTTCATCAACCTGAGAAAGATTTGTCCTGATCATTTTTTCCTGGTTCCAGGAGTGGGTGCGCAGGGTGGTAGCCTGGCGGAAATTTCACAAAAAGCCATGAACAATGAAGTGGGGCTTTTGGTCAATTCAAGTAGGGAAATCATCTTTGCGTCTGCTGGTGCTGATTTTGCAGAGGCTGCAGGAGCCAAAGCACGTGCATACGCCCAGGAAATGTCTACATATCTAAAAACACTGTCATGAATTTCAAAGAATTCACAAAGCGATACAACAAAGAAATCAAGGTGGGTATCATCGTTTTTATCGGGTTGATGATCCGCCAGCTTTTCAAGGGGCTGCGCAATTGATTATAGGGTTTTGATGATAGCCCCCACAAGCGCTTCAGACCAACGCCTGTAATCCTTCCCGGAAGGGTGTAGCTTGTCGCGTGCAACCAGTTCGTTGTCTTTTGGAACCTCTCTTGTGCCGGGAGTGATGTCTATATAAGATATCCCGTGGGCTAAAGTAATCTGCCTGTTGATGGCATTGAATTGGTCGATTTCTGCTGCAATCTTTTGCCTATCCCGTCCTTCAGCAAAGGGGGTTGCACCCCAGTCAGGGATACTCAGCACATGAACACGGTTTTTTTGGCCTCCCGCAAAATCGATGGCCCGCAATAGCAATTTTTCAAAATCGATTTGGTATGCTTCAGCCGAACGACCACGGTATTGGTTGTTGACGCCTATCAATAAAGTGACAATGTCATACTTTTCATTCAGGATTGTTTTGTCAATGCCATTCATCAATTCATCGGTAGTCCATCCTGTTTTGGCCACAATTTCAGGAGCATGTACTCGAATACCTTTTTGTCGGAGCATTTGGACGGCCTGATAGGGGAAATTCTCATAAACCGGGACGCTTTCCCCAATGGTATAGGAATCGCCTAGAGCCAAGAAAGACAAGATACTGTCTTGTGCTGTTGCAGGTGAATACATGAAAAATAAAATGAGTAAGCCGAAAACTGGTTTCATCACAATGAATTGACTCCGAAAGTAATCAATTTGGGTTTATCTTTATGCCAACCCAAAACTGATGCTCATGAAAAGGCTTTTCTTGTCTGCTTTAACAGGCTTATTCATACTCTCCTCTTTCGCCCAAAAGAATCCACACCAGCACGCTAATTATGATCTGGCTGCAAGGTTCTCTCCCAAGAAACTTGAAAAGATGCTTTTTTCTACGGCTGTTGATCCGCATTGGATGAAGACCGGCAGCAAGTTCTGGTATGTCTATGAAACAACAGCCGGCAAGAAATGGTATGTGGTGGATCCGGTGAAAATGACAAAGGTGCCGATGTTCGACAACGACAAACTTGCAGCAGCAATAACAACTATAGTTAAAGATCCATTTGATGGCAAACACCTTTCCCTGGACAATCTCAAGTTCACCAAAGATGAAAATACTATCAGCTTTGAAGTGAAAAGCACCCAAGATGAAGTGAAAAAGGATACGGCCCGAAAGAACGGAACGGTCGCGAAAGAAAAAAAGACATTTTTCTTTGAATATAAAATTGATTCGGATTCACTTATCGAGCTCAAGGATTACAAGAAACCTAAGCCGCGTCCTACTTGGGGCAATGTTTCACCGGATCAGCGTTGGGTAGTCTTTGCGCGTAATTTCAACCTTTACCGAATGGATTCAGCCAATTTCAGCAAGGCCAGGGTCAATGAAGAAGACAGCACAATTGTTGAAGAGAAACTTACAGAAGATGGTGTGGAATATTATGGTTTTGGTGAGTCTTTCGGAGAAACGAATCTTGAAAAGGCGGCCAACAGAAAGAAGCGGAAGTATATAGGTGCACTTTGGTCGCCGGACTCCAAATATTTTACCGTTACCAGAACGGATAGCCGTCAGGTAAAAGATCTTTGGGTCATCAATAGCATTGCTGAACCCCGACCAACATTGGAAACCTACAAATACCATATGCCAGGAGAAAAAGAAGCTCCTGTCAGGGAAATGATGCTTTTTGGTATGCAGGATAAGAAAATGCACAAAATCAATGCATCCCTATTCAAGGATCAGGAAATTGCAGTTTGGTCAGCCGATCAGGACAAACGTTCACGTGATGATGATTTCAGGACCATCAAATGGTTAGGCGACAGCAGCAGGTTTTATTTCAGCAGAACCAGCAGGGACTTGAAGAAAATAGATGTTTGTGCAGTGGATGTGGCTACCCGTGAAGTCAAGGTTTTGGTGGAAGAACGGATGAATACCTACGTTGAACTCAGAAAACCTGTTTTCTTTAACAATGGAAAGGATTTCATCCATTGGAGCGAACGCGATGGATGGGCACACCTCTATCATTATGATGTTTCAGGAGTCTTGAAAAAGCAGCTGACAAGCGGCCCTTGGCATGTTGAGGAATTGGAAGGCGTTGATGAGAAAACCCGCATGGTTTATTTCACGGCAAATGGCAAAGAAGCCAATGAAGATCCATATTACTTGCACCTCTACAAGACGGGTTTGGATGGACTGGGCATGAAGTTGCTGAATGCAGGTGATTTTGAACATGCTGCCAACCTGGATGAAAGCAAAAGATTTTTTGTCAATACTTATTCCAGGGTCAATACCGCACCGGTATCTGCTCTGTATGATGCCAACGGTAAAAAAATCATGGAACTTGAAAAAGCGGATTTGTCTTCCCTGTTTCAGGCGGGATACAAATTTCCCGAAACCTTTGTTGCTAAGGCAGATGATGGTATTACTGACCTCTATGGGGTGATGTACAAGCCTTTTGATTTTGACTCAACCAAACAATATCCCATTGTTGCATATGTTTATCCTGGTCCGCAAACGGAAGCCGTCAACAAGGCTTTCGGTAGGGGTATGGATCGGGTGGACCGCCTGGCGCAATTTGGTTTCATAGTGGTTACATTGGGCAACCGGGGAGGTCATCCGTCCCGTTCCAAATGGTATCACAACTATGGTTATGGCAACCTGCGCGATTATGGCTTGGCAGACAAGAAGACGGTTTTGGAGCAACTCGCGCAGCGATTCAACTACATCGATATCAGCAAAGTGGGCATTCATGGGCATTCCGGAGGCGGATTCATGTCTACGGCAGCCATGCTTGTTTACCCTGATTTTTTCAAAGTGGCTGTGTCGTCAGCAGGGAATCATGAAAACAACATATACAACCGCTGGTGGAGTGAAAAGCATCATGGTGTTCGGGAGCAGATTTCAGATAAAGGAGATACCACTTTCCTGTACAACATTGAAAAAAATTCCGAACTGGCCAAGAATCTCAAAGGCCATCTGATGCTATCCCATGGGGATATTGACAATAACGTGCACCCTGCCAATACTATCCGCATGGCCAATGCGCTTATCAAGGCCAATAAAAGGTTTGATCTCGTACTGTTGCCAGGTCAAAGGCATGGTTATGGGGATATGACAGAATACTTTTTCTGGCAGATGGGCGATTATTTCAGCAAATGGCTTTTGGGCGATTTCTCCCAGCCGGTTGATATCATGGAAATGAACAGGGAAGTGCAACAGACCGGTAGCAAGCGATGAGGTCAATCGTGTATCTTTGCAGGTATGAAACTGCAAATGATTGTGCTATATTGCATGGTTTCCACCCTGCCGGTTTTAGCCCAGGATAAAGGAGTGGTAGTGGATGCCGAAGGTCGGCAAGTGACACTTTCTACTGTTGTGGTCAGAAGTGGAACAAATGTGCCTGGATTCATCAAGCGTGTGGAACAGGATACCACTTTTTATAAGGCATTCAAAAACCTCCGGGTGCTGAATTACAACTCCATCAATGATGTGAGGATGTTCAATAGGAAGGGAAAGGTGGAGGCAAGCCTGAACAGCAAAACCCACCAATGGGCATCCAAATCCTGCAGGGTTACCAGGGTTTTGGAGGAGCAAACGACAGGGGATTATTATAAGCCCAATGGCGATTTCAATTATTACACCGGAGAGTTGTATGCCTCCCTGTTTTTTTCGAAAGACACCTTGTGCGGACAGACCAATGTCATTGGGGATATGCAGCGAAACATTAAAGGTAAATCAGGTCTGGACAAACATAAGGAACAGCTTAAAATGCTGTTTTTCAATCCCGGCAAGGATATCCCCGGCATTCCACTGATGGGTGATAAAGTAATGGTTTTTGATCCATCCCATCGTGATTTGTATGATTGGGAAATCGATATCCAGGATTATAAGGGGAAGCCCGCATACCTGTTTCACATCCGGATCAAAGATGATCTGGCATTCTACAAGCGTGATGATGTGGTTATTGATGAGATGACCACCTGGTTCGACTACAGCTCATTTGAGGTACTGGCCAGAAATTATAAAATGAGTTACAATGCTGGAGTATACCGTTTCAATGTTTCCATGGAAGTTGAAATTGGCAAGTATGGCAAATATTTGTATCCCAAAGTGATCCGTTATGATGGCAATTGGGGCGTCGTGGTGAAAGGAAAAGAGAGGGGCTTGTTTACCGCCACCATCTATGATCTTTCGCTGGAATAATGATTGGCATAGCCTCTCCATTTCTCAATGGCTGCTTTGATGTCTTCAGCCAGTTCACTCTCAAAAGAGATTTCCTTTTCTGTTGCCGGATGGATAAAACCCAATGAGCGTGCATGCAGTGCCTGTCTCTTGCACAGGTCAAAGCAATTCTCTACAAATTGCTTGTATTTAGTGAAAATGGTGCCTTTTACTATCCTGTCGCCACCATATACATCATCATTAAACAGCGGATGCCCACGGTGTTGCATGTGGACACGGATTTGATGGGTCCGACCGGTTTCCAGGCGGCATTCAATCAAGCTTACATACTTCAGGTCTTCCAGTATGGTATAAT
>JBDLUN010000210.1:0-25346 GCA_039805245.1 Bacteroidota bacterium | reverse complement strand
TTTTGCTGTAAATCGGCAATCCAGTTTCGAGGAATGATTCATTTTCCAATTCAGTCTTCCACACATCCTTTGCGTTCTCGGTCAATACAAGTGCAAATTCATCCCATTGGTTTCTTATCATCATCATTTTACGGATCAGCAGGGAAGCATATATCGAACCACTCGCACCCGTAATCGCCAGAACTACTTTTCTCATCAGCTAATTTTGTTGTTTAACAAGCTTTAAGGGTAAAGGTTAGCAAATTTTCAAAAAAATCACTATTAAGAAGTGCAATTTAAAATTGTTAATTTTTTTTTAAGGGTATCACAATATCAGGATGTCGTGCAGCGTTATTACTACGGTTTTTCATAGGATATTGGATTTAAAACGGGCTGGATTTCTATCCTGGCCCTTTTTTTTTGCCTTCCTTTTTTCTAGGTAAAAAAAATCCCCGCCGAAGCAGGGATCCACAATTTAGTTTGACAGATTAAGCTTCAGCCATCAGCGGGATGTGCTCGCTTTTATAGGCTCCTGCATCCAATTTTTGCTTTGTCTCTTCAAAAGCTTTCAAGGTTAATTGTATGTCTTCGTCTGTATGAACGGCCGTTGGTATCAACCGGTAAATGATATGCCCTTTCGGGATAACCGGATAAACCACAATGGAGCAGAATATGTTATAATTCTCTCTCAAGTCTGTAACCATTGACGTGGCTTCTTCTACACCACCTTTCATGTATACCGGTGTCACTACAGAATCCGTTTTGCCTATATCAAATCCCTTTGCTTTCAATCCCTCTTGGAGTTTGAGTGCATTTTCCCACAATTTGGCTTTGAGTGCCGGCTGTGTTTTCAAGAGTTCAAGCCTTTTCAGGTTGCCGATAACCAATGGCATGGGGAGTGATTTGGCAAAAATCTGGCTGCGGATATTGTATCTGATATAATCAATGATGCTTTTGGGGCCTGCTATGAATGCACCGATGGATGCCATCGACTTGGCAAAAGTGGAGAAGTACAAGTCGATATCATCCTGAACGTCTTGTTCCTCACCGGCACCAGCACCTGTTGCACCCAATGTTCCAAATCCATGGGCGTCGTCTACGAGCAACCTGAATTGGTATCCTGACTTCAGCGCCACTATTTCCTTCAGCCTGCCTTGGTCGCCAGCCATACCGAAAACACCTTCGGTGATCAGGAGTATCCCACCAGCATTTTGTTTTTCAACCAAAGCCGTTGCCCTTTGCAGTTGTTTCTCACAATCAGCCACATCATTGTGTTTGAAAACAAAACGATGGCCCTGGTGCAGCCTCAGTCCATCAATAATACAGGCATGGCATTCTGCATCATATACAATAACATCATGGCGTGAACAAATTACATCAATCAGGCTGAGAATTCCCTGGTACCCGAAATTGAGCAAAATCGCATCTTCCTTCATTTCAAAAGCAGCCAACTGCCTTTCAAGCTCTTCGTGGTGATTGGTGTTGCCACTCATCATCCTAGCTCCCATGGGAGAAGCAAGCCCATACTCGGCTGCCGCATCGGCATCAGCCTTCCTTACCTCCGGATGATTCGCCAATCCCAGGTAGTTATTGAGGCTCCAAACGATTTTTTCCTTCCCCCTGAAATTCATCCTGCTGCTGATTTCACCTTCCAATTTCGGGAAAGCAAAATATCCGTGTGCCCTTTCGCGATGCTGACCCAGTGGGCCATAATTCTGGATCAGTCTTTCAAAAATGTCTGCCATTGTTGCAAATATTTTGTTTTTCGATGTGTGCAAAGGTAATTATTTTATAAGGAAGAGAAAAAGTGGCCTTTAGTCGGATTTTGAAACCCGTAGGAATTCCCTTTTTGGTAACTTTGGTTCATAATCTTGTTTATGCAAAAGTTAATACTGTTCGTTGTCTTGGCTTTATTGTTTGCTGGTCCGGCCGCCGCACAAAAAGCCATCAAAGCTGCTTCACCAAAGCTTGTTGTGGGGGTAATGGTAGACCAGATGCGCTGGGATTTCATTTACCGCTACAAGGGGAAATATGGCGAAAACGGATTCAAAAGGATTCTCCAGGAAGGTTTTTCCAACGAAAACGCCCACATCCCTTACGCACAGACCGTTACGGCAGCAGGACATGCCTGTGTTTATACCGGCTCAGTACCTGCAATCAATAGTATCATGGGTAATGAGTGGTATGACCGCAAGCTGAAGCGGCAGGTCTATTGTGTGGAAGATGATGGCGTGAAAATCGTTGGGGGCAATCCCAGCAAGGAACCCATGTCGCCTAAAAACCTAATGACCACAACAGTAACCGACGAATTGGAGCTGGCCACCAATTTCAGGTCTAAAGTGGTGGGCGTTGCCATCAAAGACCGCGGCAGTATTCTGCCTGCAGGGCATGCCGGCGATGCCGCCTATTGGTACGACGCAGCTTCAGGTAATTTTGTTTCAAGCACCTGGTATATGCCAACGTTGAGCCCTTGGGCAGATGCTTTCAATAAAAGGAAGGTGGTGGATTCGCTTTACAAACTCAACTGGAACCTCAGTTATCCACTTGACCAATACACACAAAGTGATGCCAGCAACCCCGTATACACAAAGAACCCCTTTCCCCGGATGCTTGAAAGCAATGCCGGAAAGAGTTACGGGGCAATCGCTTCAACACCATGGGGAAACACCCTGACCCTGTCCTTTTCCAAAGCTGCGGTAGAGGCTGAGGGTATGGGGGGCGACAGTATTCCAGACTTTCTGGCCATAAGTCTTTCTTCGCCGGATTATATCGGACACGCATTCGGTCCTAATGCAGTAGAAATTGAAGACACTTATGTCAAGCTCGACAAGGAATTGGGGGCATTTTTGGAGTACCTCGACAAAAAAGTGGGCAAGGGTAATTACCTCTTTTTTCTGACGGCTGACCACGGTGTGGCCCATAATCCAGCCTTTTTGCAAACTCATCAGATACCCGCCAAGGCGATGCGCACAAGCAAACAGGCGGAACAGTCCACTATGGCCAAATTCGGTTTGAAGCGTTTGGTGGAGGCTACTGCCAACTACCAAATGTATCTCGACCGCCAGCATATCGATTCTTTAGGAGTTGATTTTGATGCTGTTAAGCGCCACTTGGTGCAGGAACTCAATAAAGAGGAGGATGTACAATTCGCATTCGACAATGCAAGCATCAATGCGGCCAATGTGCCACTTGAATTCAAAGAGATGTTCCAGAAAGGGTTCAACCACAAGTTGGCCGGTGATATCCAGGTGGTCTATAAATCCGGATATTTTTTCAGCAGCAGTCCAACAGGCACCACCCATGGATCCATGTATCCCTATGATTCCCATATACCCTTACTTTGGATGGGATGGGGAGTCAAGCAAGGATTGTCTCATAGGAAAGTTTACATGAGTGATATTGCGGGCACTGTAGCAGCAATGCTTAAAATACAGATGCCCAGTGGCAATGTAGGGTCAATCATAGAAGAAGTTATCAAATAAAAGATATGCAGCAATATCTGGATCTGGTCAGGCATATCCTGGAAAAGGGAACAGACAAAAGCGACAGGACAGGCACCGGTACCAGAAGTGTTTTCGGTTACCAGATGCGCTTTGATTTGGCTGATGGCTTTCCGATGGTTACCACCAAGAAACTCCACTTAAAAAGCATCATTCATGAACTCCTTTGGTTTTTGAAAGGAGATACCAATATTGGTTATTTGAAGGAGCACGGGGTGAGGATTTGGGATGAATGGGCTGATGAAAATGGTGATCTCGGACCCGTATATGGCCACCAATGGAGATCGTGGACGGGGGCAGATGGAGTGGTACATGATCAAATCACTGATTTGATCAAACAAATCAGAACGAACCCAGACAGCAGACGGCTGATTGTAAGTGCATGGAATGTTGGAGACCTATCCAAGATGGCATTGATGCCTTGCCATACCATCTTTCAATTTTATGTGGCCGACGGACGCCTTTCCTGCCAACTCTACCAACGTTCTGCGGACGTTTTTCTGGGTGTACCCTTTAATATTGCCTCCTATGCTCTGCTTACCCTGATGATCGCACAGGTTTGCGGCCTTAAACCAGGTGATTTTGTACACACTTTTGGAGATGTCCATTTGTACAACAACCATTTCGATCAAGCAAGGCTCCAATTGACCCGGCAGCCACATCCATTGCCGGTCATGCGCCTCAATCCCGCGGTGCAGGATATCTTCGGGTTTACGTATGCCGACTTTTCATTGGAAGGTTACCAATCGCACGATGCCATTAAAGCTCCCGTAGCTGTTTAAAAAATTAAAACATGCTGATTTCACTTGTTGTTGCCGCTGCAGAAGATAATGCCATTGGCGGGGGTAATGCCCTGTTATGGAAATTGCCCAATGACATGAAGTTTTTCAAAAACCTTACCTGGGGGATGGTGGTAATCATGGGCAGGAAAACATTTGCATCCATGGGTTACAAGCCCCTGGCTGGTCGTGTTAATGTGGTGGTCAGCAGAGATCCCGGTGTGATTGAAAAAACCGAAACACTGCTTAGTGCAGGAAGCTTGGAAGAGGCCCTCGAACTGGCGAGGAAGACCGATTGCCGTGAAGCATTTGTTATTGGCGGTGGAGAAATTTACAAGCAGGCCCTCCCATTGGCAGACAAGATCTACCTCACCCGTGTGCATGCCAACTATCCTGATGCTGATACCTTCTTCACTATGGATGGCAGTTTTGGTCAAGTGGAGAGTACATACATGCCTGCAGATGATAAGCATGCTGTGGCCTATGATTTTGAAATTTGGGAAAAGATAAAATTGGGGGTATAGCGGATGTACAGCAGTGTTCAAATGGCATTGGGTTTTTTGCGTTATTGGCTTTTCGCATCCAATGGGAAAGGCCATGGCATGCATTCGCCATTTGTATTCGACTTCATCACCAAGGTTTTGAGGGGAACACAAGCAGATCATACTGGTTTTCAACAGGTGGAAACTGTTAGGTGCCAGCTGGAGCAGTCATCTGAGATCATACAGGTACTGGACCTTGGAGCAGGTTCAGCCCAAGGCATGCACAAGCAACGGAAAATAAAGGACATTGCCAGATATGCAGCCAAGTCACCCAAATTGGCGCGACTCTTCTACAGAATAATCCGGTATTATCAGGTTGATCAGGTCCTTGAATTGGGAACATCTCTTGGATTGACTACCCGCTATCTCTCTGTGGCCCGACCGCAGAAGGGAGTGCTTACTATTGAAGGCGCTCCAGAGATTGCTGCATTCACGCGGAAAAAGTTGCAGGAGGAAGGTTATGGGCAGGTCGATGTTCGTTGTGGCGACTTCGCATCGGTATTGCCGGAGGTACTGGCAGGCATGCAGGGTAAAAAGATGGTGTTCTTTGATGGAAACCATCGATATGCGCCCACCATGGCCTATTTTGAGCAGGTTTGCAACTATGCCGGGGAAGATGATATCCTGGTTTTTGATGACATCCATTGGAGTGCAGAAATGGAACATGCATGGAAAGAAATCAAAAAAAACCAACAAGTGGCCTGTACTATTGATTTGTTTTTTGTTGGGATAGTCTTTTTTAGAAAAGAATTCAAAGAAAAGCAGGATTTTGCCATACGTTTTTAAAGATTATCGAATTGATGGTTGTTTTAATTGATTAGCTTTGCCATCTCAAACAAGCCCCATGATCGTTGGTGTTTTAAAAGAAGCCGCCCCCGAAACAAGGGTTTCCCTTATCGCAGAAGGCGCTGCGCAACTTATCAAGAAAAATATTCAGGTTTGGATCGAATCCGGAGCGGGGTTGAACGCCTTTTGCTCGGATGATGATTACCGGGCAGCCGGAGCAGAAATCAAGACTGCTTCAGAAATTGCTGCCACTGCGGATGTGGTATTGTCCATTCATGCACCTGAAATTGCCATCAGGCAGGGTGTGGTATTGATTGGCATGTATCAGGCCCGCTTTGAAACCGAGAGGATCGGCAACTGGAACAGCCAGGGTGCAGTGGTTTTCAGCATGGAATTGCTGCCCAGGACCACCCGCGCCCAAAGTATGGATGTGTTGTCCAGTCAGGCCAATATCGCCGGTTACAAGGCGGTTTTGACTGCAGCCAATGCCTATGGCCGGTATTTTCCCATGTTCATGACTGCTGCAGGCAGTATTGCACCTGCCAAGGTACTTATCCTCGGGGCAGGTGTAGCAGGACTGCAGGCCATTGCCACTGCCAAAAGGCTTGGATCTGTTGTGGAAGTATTCGATACACGTCCAGCGGTAAAGGAAGAGGTACAAAGTTTAGGCGCCAAATTCATTGAGATACCGGGTGCTGCAGATGCTTCTGCTGCAGGAGGGTATGCCGTGGAACAATCTGAAGAGTACAAGCGAAACCAGCAAGCTAAAATTGCAGAAAGCATAGCCAAGGCAGATATAGTCATCACTACAGCACAAATTCCTGGCAAAAAGGCTCCCATTTTGGTTAGCGATGAAATGTTGAAAACCATGCGCAGGGGCAGTGTGATTGTAGATTTGGCTGCTTCAACCGGCGGCAATACCCCTGTAACTAAAAACCGGGAAACGGTTCTGTATAATGGGGTTACGGTTATCGGCGACAGCAATCTGCCTGCCACCATGCCTTCGGATGCAAGTAAGCTTTATGGAAAGAATATACTGAATTTTCTCCAATTGATCATAACCAAAGAAGGCTTACTCGCTCCTGATACAGACGACGACCTTGTTAAAGGTGCAAGGGCAGTGATACCGGCATAGTTTAATACAAACAAAAAATGTTTATGGAACAAGTCTTGCAATGGATCGCTGAGCATCAGCAAATGGCATACATTGTCATCCTCATGATTTTCGTGGGAATTGAAGTGATTGGCAGGGTACCCAGCGTTCTGCACACGCCACTCATGAGTGGTGCCAACGCAATTCATGGAGTTGTCATCATTGGGGCTATTATCGTAATGGGTCAGGCTGAAGCAGACAATATCCCTGCTTTGGTTTTGGGTTTTTTGGCTGTCATCTTGGGTACACTCAATGTGGTGGGTGGTTTTGTGGTCACTGACAGGATGCTGGAAATGTTCAAAAAGAAAAAGTGATTTCCTAAAATATTGAATCAATGGAAATGAATTTGCTTGTTTTATGCTATCTGCTGGGTTCAGTAACCTTTATAGTTGGTTTGAAGATGCTGGCCAATCCGGCATCTGCAAGGAAAGGCAACCTGTTGGCCGCAGCTGGTATGCTGGTGGCCATTTTAGGTACTATTTTTCTGTACGAAAAAGACGGTCAGAAATTGGGCAATTATGGCTGGATTTTTGCAGCATTGTTGATTGGTACGGTTGCCGGTACGCTGATGGCCAAAAAGGTGAAGATGACCGCTATGCCAGAAATGGTGAGCTTGTTTAATGGTATGGGTGGTGCTTGTGCGGCCTTGATTTCTGTTGTGGAATTCCGTCACCTCATTCATGGATTCAATCCTGAGACCTATGCCGCAGGCGGTTATACCTTCTTTTCTGAATTGGATAAAGGGACTTTATTGATTATCCTGCTTGGATTGATTATTGGTGCCGTCTCATTCTCTGGTAGCATGATTGCCTGGGGCAAGTTGAATGGTAAAGTGAAAGACTTTGCTTTTAAAGGACAGCATATCATCAACCTCGTTATACTGGTGTTGAATCTTGGTTTGGCAGCCTTCATCGTTTTAGGCAGCCCTGAAGAAACCCCTTTGTTTTTTTATGCCATCATCGCATTATCCATTCTCTATGGCGTGTTTTTTGTACTTCCTATCGGCGGTGCAGACATGCCCGTGGTTATTTCCCTCTTGAACTCTTTTACTGGAGTTGCGGCAGCTTGTGGCGGATTTTTATATGACAACAAAGTGATGCTTACCGGAGGTATCCTCGTGGGTGCTGCAGGAACATTGCTCACAGTCCTCATGTGCAACGCCATGAACAGGTCTTTGAAAAATGTACTTATCGGTTCATTCGGCGGCGGAACTACTGTTGCCGGTCCGGGTGCATCTATTGGGGGGACTTATAAGGAAGTGACCCTGAGTGATGCTGCAGTAGTGATGAGCTATGCGAGTAAGGTGATGATTGTACCTGGTTACGGATTGGCAGTTGCTCAGGCGCAACATGTATGCCATGAGTTGGAAAAGGCGTTGGAAGCAAAAGGAGTAGAAGTGAAATATGCTATTCACCCTGTAGCCGGCCGTATGCCGGGGCACATGAATGTACTCCTCGCGGAAGCTGATGTGAGCTATGAAAAACTCCTCGAAATGGAGCAAGCCAACGAGGAATTCAAGAATACAGACGTAGTCTTGATTTTGGGTGCTAATGATGTTGTAAATCCCGCAGCCAAATCAGATCCTTCTTCGCCCATCTATGGCATGCCAATTCTAGAAGTTGAAGACGCCAAACACGTGATAGTCAACAAGCGTAGTATGAAGCCGGGATATGCCGGTATTGAGAACCAACTTTTCTTCCAGCCTAAAACTTCCATGCTCTTTGGCGACGCCAAAAAGGCACTTCAAGACCTGCTTGCAGAGATCAGGAATGTATGATTATGCCATAAGGTAGTGATTGCGTAATTTTATCGGTATAATTTATATCCATGCGCATCATTTACATTTCATCTTTATTGTGCATAATGACATTGCCGGCATTGGCCCAACAAAAAATTGTCGGCTTTTTAGGTGAGCGTGCCTCCAGTCAGCTCGAATTGGAAAAGAAATTTGACCGGTTGTTGAGTGCCTCCGATCAGGATAAGTGGATGCAGTATTTGACTGGCAAACCACATCATGTGGGTTCCGCCCATGGCAAAGCCAATGCAGAATATATGGCGGCTTTTTTCAAGCAATGGGGATATGAAACCGAGCTTGCAGAATACCATGTTTTGTTTCCAACGCCCAAACTTCGCAGCCTGGAATTGCTGGGAAAGCAGCCTTATAAAGCCAAGCTTGAGGAGCCAATCTTGAAAGATGACCGTACCTCTGGTCAGCGCGACCAGCAATTGCCTTCATACAACGCCTATTCAGCAGATGGTGATGTCACTGCAGAGCTTGTATTTGTAAACAGGGGCATTCCTGCTGATTATGAAGAGCTTGAGCGGATGGGTATCAGTGTCAAAGGAAAAATTGTCATTGCCAAATACGGAGGATCCTGGCGGGGTATCAAGCCCAAAGTAGCTGCAGAACATGGCGCCATCGGCTGCATCATTTATTCAGACCCCAAAGATGACGGTTATGTTGCCGGTGATGTTTATCCGGATGGGCCATTTCGTCCGGGTCAGGGTGTACAACGCGGTTCTGTGATGGATATGCCAGTGTATCCTGGTGATCCGGGAACACCTGGCTATGGCTCCGTAAAAGGGGCAAAGCGACTCGATCGCAGTGAGATCAAAACCATCATGAAAATTCCAGTACTGCCCATCTCCTATGAAGATGCACTTCCGTTGTTGAAGTCGCTGCAAGGACCAGTGGTTCCAGAACCTTGGAGGGGGGGATTGCCCATTACTTACCATGCCGGCCCCAGCAAAGAGAAAGTGAGGCTACAGCTACAGTTCAATTGGGATATTGTACCGCTGTACAATGTCATCGCCAAAATGAAGGGCACTGATTATCCTGACCAGTGGGTTATCCGTGGCAATCACCATGATGGGTGGAATAACGGGGCTGCAGATCCAATCAGTGGCATGGTTGCAGAGATGGATGAGGCCAGGGCGATTGGGGAGCTTGCCAAGCAAGGTCTGAAACCCCGTCGTACAGTTGTTTTCTGTGCTTGGGATGGTGAGGAGCCTGCCTTGCTCGGTTCAACCGAATGGGTGGAAGATCATGCAGCGGAGTTGCAGCAGAAAACGGTTGCTTACCTCAATTCTGATGGCAACAGCAGGGGATATCTCGGCATTGGTGGCTCTCATGCCCTCGAAGGCTTTTTCAATGAAGTTGCTGCATCAGTGTCAGATCCCCAGACGGGTGTTTCTGTGCTGGAAAGGAGATATGCCCGTGGATTGGCTACAGCAGACAAAAGTGCCAGACAGAAAATGTTTGGCAACCAATACATGAAAATAGGCGCTTTGGGTGCAGGGTCTGATTATTCACCCTTTTTCCAGCACTTGGGCATACCTTCAGCCAATATTGGTTATGGCGGCGAGGGGGATGGTGGTGAATACCATTCGATTTATGATTCCTATGATCATTTTACACGATTCAAAGATCCTGGTTTTCAATATGGTGTCGCTTTGGCCCAAACTGCCGGAAGGGCCATGTTGCGGCTCGCCAATGCTGATGTGCTGCCTTTTGATTACAGTATCCTGAGCAATACCATCAATGACTACTTGGGTGAGCTCAAAGGCATGTTGGATCAGATGCGGGCAGATGCAGAATTGGAAAATAAACTGATCAAAGCGCGGGTATTTGCTTTGGCGGCTGACCCCCAAAAAAGGTTGACCCTTCCCAAAGAACAGTCGCCTGTTCCTTATATGGAATTCAGTCAGCTCGACAATGCGCTATCCGCCGTTCGGACCAGTGCTGCAGCCTTGAAAAGCGCCATGCAGGAAGCGTCCAAACTTGATGCTTCTCAACTCTTGAAACTCAATGCATGCCTATACCAGGCAGAACAAAAATTGTTGAGCGAACAGGGATTGCCCCGGCGACCTTGGTACAGACACCAAGTTTATGCTCCCGGTTTCTATACCGGTTATGGCGTGAAAACCTTGCCTGGAGTGAGGGAAGGTCTTGAAGAGCGCAACTGGTCTGAGGCCCAGGAACGCATTGTCATTTTGGTAAAAGTGCTTGGATCCTTTAATGCAACCCTGCAGGAGGCCATAGGGATTTTGAAATGAATGAAGGGTATGAAAGATTTCTGAATGCTGTTGCCGATTGTCCCGGATTCGATAGGGAAGGGATGGTTGCTGCCCATCAGGCGCCACTGCCCGTTTCTGTGCGACTGAATCCGGCAAGGGGCAAGTCGGTGTCGGATATTTTCGGACCATTTGCTGCCGCGTCAGTTCCTTGGTGCAAAACAGGTTGGTACTTGAACGAACGTCCTTCATTTACACTTGATCCCCATTTGCATGCGGGTTCATACTATGTGCAGGAAGCCTCCAGCATGTTTATTGGTCATGCATTGGAAAATGCGCTTGCCAAAACCAATAACCTGAAGGCATTGGATTTATGTGCAGCTCCTGGTGGCAAGACTACTTTGCTTGCCGCTTTGCCCAATTTCCGCATGATCGTTGCCAATGAAATCATACAGACGAGGGTTCCGGTTTTGCTGGAAAACCTGACCAAGTGGGGGGCAAGAAATGTTTTCATCACGAACAACGACCCTTCCGACTTTTCAAGGCTGCCCGGTTTTTTTGATGTTATATTGGTGGATGCTCCTTGCAGTGGCAGCGGGTTGTTCAGGAAAGATGATGCTGCCATCAAGGAATGGAGCGAGCAAGCTGTTTCCTTTTGCAGCCAGCGACAGCGTAGGATATTGGAAAATGCAGCAATATCGTTGGTGGAAGGAGGGATCCTCGTTTATTCCACCTGTTCTTTCTCCAAAGCGGAAAATGAAGACAATCTTGAATTTCTGGTGGAACAGGGATTTGAGTCGCTTCAAGTGGAAACAGACCCATCTTGGGGGGTGGTGGAAAGCATTACAACCGGGCATCAGGCATTTGGTTATCGTTTTTACCCCGATAAACTGAAAGGGGAGGGTTTTTTCTGTGCAATACTCAGGAAATCATCGCCAGATGCAGGGGGTGTTGTATCGCCCATGCGTTTGCCTGCATCGCTATCTCCAACTCTTTTTTCATCTTGGTTGGCCATACAGGATGAGTGGTTTTTCTTTGAAAAGGAAGAAGATGTGTATGGCTGTGATGCGGTTAACGCCCAAGATTTGTTTTTGATAAGGTCCCATTTGCGAATCAGGAAAAGCGGGTTGCGTTTGGGCCGCTTGATCCGTGGGGAGTTGGTTCCTGATCATGAGTTGGCACTTTCAGATGCGCTTTCACAGGATTTGCCCTCCTTAGTTTTGGAAAAGCCGGATGCAATTCGTTTTTTAAGGCGGGACGATTTGCCTGTTGCGGCAGGGGGAAAAGGCTGGCATATTGTCAAATATGATGGGGTTTCATTGGGATGGGCTAAGTTGGTTCAAGGGAAAGTGAAGAACAATTATCCCATGACATGGCGTATTCTCATGAAGCCCTAAACTATGTTAAATTTTATCCGGAATTTTGAATGGGTTCAGAACCCTTTGATTTTCTCGTGAATAATGGATTAATTTGTATTATGATGTCTGTTGTCAAAACATTATGTCCTTTGATGATTGCCACGCTGATGGCAACGTTTTCTTTTGGTCAGTCTGCACAGTTGGTAATCAAGAAAACCGGTCCAGACTATTATCTCGAGCATAAAGTGCAACCCAAAGAAAATTGGTATAGTGTTGGTCGGACCTATCTCCTTTCCCCCAAGACAATTGCAGCGTTCAATGACTTGTCTATGGATAAAGGGTTGTCGATAGGGCAGGTGGTCAGGGTGCCGTTGACTGCAGATAATTTCAACCAAAATGATGAAGCTGCGTTTACTGGACCCGCCATTGTTCATCTTGTAGCGCAAGGTGAAGGGTTGTTGAGGCTGGCCAATGTTTATAAGGTAACTATGGAGCAACTGAGAAAATGGAACCGGTTGAAATCTGACCAACTCAGTTTACAATCAGCATTGATTATTGGATTTTTGCAAGCTCCGACGGGAGGCGCCCTACCGGAAACTGCACAACCTAAAGCAGAAACACAAAGCACCAAGCCAGCTCAAGGTGTAACTCCAATCACCAAAAAGGAGGAAGTGAAACCCGTAGCTCCAATACAGTCCCAGCCTACGGCCCAAAGCCAATCAGCTCCTCCAGCAGTAAGCCAGCAAAAGCCTGCCACACAGCAAACGCCAACAGCAGCTCCAGTTGCTACTCCTCTCGGCACATCAGCAGCATCGGGGTATTTCGCATCACTGTTTGCTACCCAATCCAAAGAGGGTAAACAGCAAAAAATGGAAACACCTGCCTATGGTGTTTTCAAAAGCACCAGCGGATGGCAGGATGCCAAATATTATGTGTTGATGAACAATGTTGTACCAGGAACGGTATTGCGTATCAGCTCAAAAATAACTGGAAAGCAAGTTTATGCTAAGGTGTTGGGAGCAGTGCCACCCGGTAAGGAAAGTGAAGGACTGTTACTGAGAATCAGTAATGCTACGGCTGCGGCTTTAGGTGTACCCAATGGTGAACCTGGTGTTTTTGAATTGGTGTGGTATAACTGAGAATTCATCAAATCGATTGTCATATGACTAATGAAAGGGTCTTTCAGTGGAATCCAAGTTTGGATCCATACACTGGGGAATGGAATGCTGGTGCTGTAAGGCATTTGCTTAAAAGGACCCTGTTTGGAGTCAAGAGGTCAGATTTGCAAAATTTCCTAGTGAAAGGACTGTCTGCATCTATCGATCAATTGTTGGATGACACGGTGTCAATGCCCAGTCCTCCTGTAAAAGAATACAACTCCAGCTCGGCTCCCATGCCAGATACGCTGATTGCAAGCGGACAAACATGGGTCAATGATCCCAGTAATGATGGAACGGTACAATCTCTGCGCAGAACATCTTTCAAACGTTGGTGGGTAGGGCAGATGATCAATCAAGGTCCGACCCTGCGGGAGAAGATGACGCTTTTTTGGCACAATCATTTTGCCACGGAAACCAACGATATAGCCAATTCCCAGTACATATTCAAACATCATAACCTACTCCGCACCAATGCTTTGGGCAACTTTAAAAATTTGGTCAAGCAGGTTACATTGGACCCAGGAATGTTGGTATACCTAAACGGACAAAACAATAACAAAACCGCCCCTGATGAAAATTATGCCAGGGAAATCCAGGAATTGTTTGTGATAGGAAAAGGTCCTGGTGCAGGATTTACAGAAGCGGATGTCAAGGCCGCTGCCAGAATCTTAACTGGATGGCGCAACAACTCAACTGCCATGGCTTCGTATTTTGATGCCAATAGGCATGATACTGGCAATAAGCAATTCTCCAGCTTTTATGGTAATAGGCTTATCACCGGTAAAACCGGAGCTACAGCAGGTGAGTTGGAATTGAACGATATGCTTGACATGCTCTTCGCAACCAATGAAGCTGCTCTTTTCTTGTGCAGACGTTTTTACACTTGGTTCATCCATTATACCATTACGCCAGAAATAGAGCAGTCCATTATTGTTCCGTTGGCAGACATCTTCAGAAAAAATAATTATGAGGTAAAGCCTGTTCTAAGGGCACTTTTAGGCAGTTCCCACTTTTTCGATGCTATGAACAGGGGCTGTCAGATTAAAAGTCCCGTTGACATGATGATCGGTATGTTGCGCGAAATGGATGTAAAGTTTCCGGCTTCCGATCTCTACGCAACTCAATATGGGTTATGGAATCAGGTTGTCAACTACCTTAACAATCTGCAGCAGAACCCAGGGGATCCCCCAGATGTAAGTGGATGGAAGGCATACTATCAGGAACCGGGCTTTTACAAATACTGGATTAATACAGATACTCTTCCGAAGCGCATTCAATACCTGGATACCTTGGTTACCACAGGTTACACGTTTAGTGGATTCAAGATGGTTGTGGATGGTGCCAATTGGGTGAAATCTTGTGCTGCTCCTGGAGACCCCAACCAGTTGATTGACGAACTGTGTAGTGCGTTGTTGGGGGTTGACCTATCGCCTGCCCACAAGGCACAGGTCAAAAGGGACATTCTGCTCTCTGGTCAGGCTGAGGATTATTATTGGACTACAGCTTGGGACACTTATGTACAATCTCCCGCTACTGCTACCAACACCAAATATGTTACTACCGCCATTACCAACCTCATCAAATACTTGGTTGATTTGCCGGAATATCAACTCTGTTAACCCATTGTCATGAAAAGGAGAAAATTCATTCAGAACATTGCTCCCGCTGGCGTCATGATTCCTTCATTTGTTCAGGGCATGGGCTTCAGGGCTTATGAAAAAGGAGACGCTTTCCTCAATAATCTGTTACTGCCTGCCGGAGATAATGATAGGGTTTTTGTTGTCATTCAACTCAACGGTGGCAATGATGGATTAAATACTGTCATACCCCTTGATAATTTCAGTAGGTATGTCAATGCCAGAAAAAACATCTACATTGACCAGTCGAAAGTGTTGAAGCTGAATGGTCAGGATACGGTGGGTCTCCATCCTGCTATGACAGGTTTGCAGCAGCTTTACAATGACGGGAAATTGCATATTGTACAGGCTGTTGGTTATCCTCAACCCAATTTTTCCCATTTCAGGGCTACTGATATTTGGATGACTGCATCAGACAGTAAGCAGGTGTTGAATTCTGGTTGGTTGGGTCGCTTTTTGGATGAAGTGTATCCAGGTTTTCCCACCGGTTATCCGAATGCAAGTATGCCAGATCCTTTGGCGATTCAAATCGGTTCAGTTACATCATTGACCCTCCAAGGGGCAATACAACCCATGGGTGTCAGCATCTCAAACCCCTCATCATTTTATAGTTTGGTCAACAACCAGCAAGATCCTGCTCCGAACACCCTTGCTGGATCTGAATTGACCTATATCAGGGAGATGTCGAGACAAACTCAAAAGTTCGGCGATGTTATCAAGGCCGCCAATGGGAAAGTGACTGTACAAGGGGCATATCCAACTGGCAATTCATTGGCTGATCAGTTGAAAATTGTTGCACGCCTCATCAAGGGTGGATTGAAGACAAAAATATACATGGTTAACTATGGTGGGTTTGATACACATTCCAATCAGGTTACCACTGGTGATACGGCAACAGGAACCCATGCCCGTTTGTTGGGTAATGTGAGTGCGGCAATCAAATCGTTCATGGATGACCTGCGTTTTTTGGGTGTGGAAGAGCGCGTAGTGGGAATGACTTTTTCTGAATTTGGTAGGAGGATTTTGAGCAATGGATCCAGTGGAACCGATCATGGAGCGGCAGCCCCGTTATTCGTTTTTGGTGCCAAAGTGCAGGGTGGGGTGTCTGGCAACAATCCGATTATTCCTGCCACAGCTACTGTTGGCGACAATATACCCTACCAATATGATTTTCGGAGTGTTTATGCCAGCATTCTTTCGAATTGGTTGTGTGTGGATGCAGGGATTTTGAATACGGTTATGCTGAAAAACTTTCAGGACCTGCCATTGACCAAAGTGGGTACCTGCTCAGTTTTGAATCCTGTAGGCAATCCGGATCATTTGCTGGTAGCCTATCCAAACCCATTCCATAAATCGGTCAAGATACAATTCAAGTCCATGGGTGGGCATACCCTTATCCAGGTTCTTGACGGTGCAGGCAGGCTTGTCAAAATTCTTTTTGACCGGGAATTCAACGCAGGCACATACAATGTAGATTTTGATGGTGAACATTTGCCGGCAGGAATTTATTATATCCGCCTGCAAAACCAGGTTATCCAGCAGGTAAAATCCATCGTCAAAATTTGATATGCCATTTACATCATCCTTAATCTATCGGGCACTTGTTCCCAAGCCTGTCCGTACCAATATACTGTTGAACTCATTGCGGAAAAAAATTCCCCAATTTTTGTCATCCTCCTCCCATGCTTCAGATCCGGAGCTGCAAGAGGTTTCCAAACATATCCTGGAACATGGTGTGAGCATATTCCCTTATCCCTTTGCAGATGGTTATACTGCAGATCGCATTGATGTCTTCAAAGATGAGGCCAATGGATTAAGATATGTGTTGATGGAAGGTAAGCGGTTGTACTTCAAACGCAGGTGGTCTGAAGCCCGGATCCGCAGATCCTTTCGTGATCTTTCTATGGAGCAGGATGGGCAAAGTCCGCACCGTTATTTGTCGCCTGACTTTGAGGTGGAATCGGATGATGTTGTTGCCGATTTTGGTGCAGCCGAAGGCAATTTTTCATTATCTGTTGTAGATCGGGTAAGTAAAATATACCTGTTTGAATGCGATCCGGAATGGATTGAAGCATTGGAGCACACTTTTGCTCCTTGGAGAGACAAAGTGGAGATAGTGCCAAGGTTTGTTTCTGATAAGGATGACGATAGGCATTGCTCTGGGGATAATTATTTTCAAGACAGGCCGGTTTCATTTTTGAAGATCGATGTTGATGGGGGTGAGCGCCAACTGCTAAGGGGGTTCGACAAGATTTTGCAACAACAACGCAAAATGAAAATTGCCCTTTGCACTTACCATCAGCATGAGGATGAGCATGAATTTACAGAAAAGTTGCAGGCGATTGGTTTTGATGTCAACCCTTCACCGGGATATATGGTGTTTTATTACGACAAAAAATTAAGACCTCCCTATTTGCGCAGGGCATTGGTGAGGGCCGTCAAACGGTAAATATGAAGTGGAAACTTTTGAAATCAACATATCTCTTTAAAGATCTTTGGTTTACTGTCAGAAAGGATACCTGTGAGAGGAGTGGTGGCAAATTGGTAGATCCGTATTATGTGTATGAGTTTCCAGATTGGGTGACTGCAGTGGCCATTACAAGAGAGGGGAAATTCATTTTTGAAAGACAGTACCGACATGCAGCAGGCATGACCATGATGGAAATTCCTGGTGGTTGTGTAGATAAGGAGGATGAAAATCTTGAAAAGGCCATTTCCCGGGAATTGCTTGAGGAGACTGGTTATGCATTTGACCGGTTAGAATATCTTGGAAAGACATCTGCAAACCCTTCTACCCACAACAATTGGATGCATTTTTTTCTGGCAACTGGTGGTTTTCAAGTATCCTGTCAATCATTAGATCCCAATGAAGAAATCGAGTTGCATTTGCTCTCCATTGACGAGGTGAAAAACCTTTTGAGAACCGGGCAGGTTTATCAAAGTATGCATGTAACTGCATTATTGCATGCCCTTGAAAAGCTTGGGGAACTGCGTTACTGAAGAAATCTGGATTTATCGATTTCTCCAACCACAAAGACGCTGCCACAGACCACAATCAGATCCTCTTCCTTGGCATAGTTCATGCAATGGGAAAGGGCATCATTCACATTGTTGAACGGACGTCCCTTTAATCCGAATTGCTGGGCGAGATTGGACAGGTCAGAGCAGTGCATGGCCCTGGGAATGGATGCTTGCGTAAAGCAATAGTATGCATTGCTGGGGAGCAGCTGCAAAATACCAGTTACGTCCTTGTCGTTTGACATACCCAGAATAAGCATTAATTTTTGGTGTTTTGTTGCTTCAATCTGTTGCAGCAACTTGGCAATGCCATCCGGATTATGGGCAACATCTGCAATTACTGCGGGTTTACTGTTCAGCAACTCCCACCTGCCATGCAATCCGGTTGATTGGATAACTTGCGACATCCCTTCTTGGATGGCAGTGTCTTGGAGATTCAACCCCCTTTGACGAAGTATTGTAATGGCAGCAGCTACGGTCTTGATATTCTCGCGTTGGTAGATTCCAGCTAGGTCACTGGTGATTTCAATTATTTGATTTGTAGGATTGATCAGCAGGGAAACAACAATTTTATCCAAATCCTGATGCAGGCTGATTACGTCAATCAGGTGGTCAGCAAAATGAATGTCGGTATTCATCATTTCGGCTTTTTTCCTGAAAACATGCGCTGTTTCAGGTTTTTGCTCTCCGATAACCACCGGTATGCCAGCTTTAATGATACCAGCTTTCTCACTTGCGATTTTTTCGAGGGTATCACCCAACAATGCAACATGGTCGAATCCTATATTGGTTATGATACTCAGTTCCGGATTGATGATATTGGTGCTGTCGAGCCGTCCACCCAAGCCTGTTTCGATGATTGCAATGTCCACATTTTCTTCAGCAAAGTGTTGGAATGCCATGCCAACCGTGAGTTCAAAAAATGATGGGGATATTTTTTCTATGAGTGGGATCATGGCTTCGGTGAATGCCACCACATTTTCTTCAGCAATCATGCATCCATTGACCTTGATTCTTTCCCTGAAATCAGTCAGGTGAGGGGATGTGTACAATCCGGTTTTAAAACCGCAAGCTTGGAAAACGGATGCCAGCATGTGACTGACAGACCCCTTTCCATTGGTACCTGCAATATGGATGGATTTGAACTTGTTTTGCGGGTTGCCCAAAGCCTCGCAAATGGCCAGGGTATTGGAAAGGTCCATTTTCAATGCTGCAGGTCCTGTTCTGCTGAACATGGGCAGATGGTTATACAGGTAATCTAGGCATGCAGAATAATCCATGGGTACAAAGATATTGTATCTTTGTACCCATGGATATCAAAGACTGGATCCCATTTATTGCTTTTTCATGTACTGCGGCTGTTCAGCTCTTTTTTTACTTGCGATATTTCAGGCTACTTGCTTTTTATAAACCCCGTCAGCAGGATGTGACCAGGCAACAGGCAGTAAGTGTTGTTGTCTGTGCCAGGGATGAGGCTGATGAGATTGAATCCAATATGCCTGGGATATTGGCACAACAATATAAAAGTTCCCATGAGATTGTTGTAGTCAATGACAATTCCCGGGATGATACCAAATACCTGCTTGAAGGCTTGTACAAGACGTTCAAACAACTGCACATAGTGGAACTCAAGCAGGAAGCGATGCATATCCCCGGGAAAAAATTTCCTTTGTCGATTGGCATCAAATCTGCAAAGCATGAAATTTTGCTCCTCACGGATGCAGATTGTATCCCGGCTTCAGAAAACTGGATCGGCAGGATGCAAGCTGCCTTTACGGATGGCATAGAGATTGTGTTCGGTTATGGCGGGTACAAAAAGCGTAAAGGACTGCTTAACCTGCTGGTGCGTTATGAAGCTTTTCATACGGCCCTACAATATCTTTCAATGGCATTGGGCGGACTCCCATACATGGGGGTAGGCAGAAATCTTGCCTACCGAAAGGGGCTCTTCTATCGTCAAAAAGGATTTGCCGCTCACCATCACCTGCCAGGCGGGGATGATGACCTTTTCATCAATGCAGCCGCCAATAGCAAGAATACAGCGGTTGTTGTAGATCAGGATGCATTTACGTATTCCTCACCTCCCACAACCTGGAAATCCTGGTATCTGCAGAAAAGAAGGCATAATTCCACCGGCCGTTATTACAAAGGGATGCATAAGTTTGTCTTGGGCAGTTATATGGTTACCCAGGTCATGTTCCTCCCGCTTTTTGTTTGGGCGCTTATGGGAATGTCTTGGAAGTGGGCACTGGGTGTACTTCTGGTCAAATTACTGGTACAGTCAATTGTTTTGTATAAGGCCATGAAAAAGTTGAAAGAAGTGGATCTTTTCCCTTATTTCATTTTATGGGATCTGTGGATGTTCCTTTATTATTTCATCTTTATTTCTTCCTTATGGAAAAAGCCCAGAAAGACATGGAGCTGATTGCCAAATACTTCAGTGATTTTTCAGAAAGCCAGTTGACACAATTGCAAGGATTGGTAGAAGCCTATTCGGAGTGGAATCAAAAAATCAATGTCATCTCGAGAAAAGATATTGATGCCCTGTATGAAAGGCATGTTTTACATTCCCTAGCCATAGCAGCGCGATATCCTTTTAAGCCTGGTTTGGAAATTATCGATATTGGCACAGGTGGCGGCTTTCCAGGTATCCCCTTGGCTATTTTTTTTCCTGAAGTGCAGTTTCATCTGGTTGACTCTATCGCTAAAAAGTTGAAAGTGGTTGAGGCTGTAGCAGAAAAATTGGGAATTGTCAATATCTCAACGCAACATACCCGGGCAGAAGATATTAAAAACCGGCAATTTGATTTTGCAGTATCCAGGGCAGTAGCTCCCTTGAAAGACTTGTGGAAATGGTCTAAGCCCTTATTGAGAAGGGAGCGGAAAATGGAGGAATTGAAAAATGGACTCATCTGTCTCAAGGGCGGCGACCTCACAAAGGAGATTTTTGAATCAGGACTTAGGCCGCACATGATGCCTGTTTCTGATCTTTTCAGTGAAACCTTTTTTATAGAGAAATACCTGCTGTATAATCCGATCTAACGTTTGCGATAAATCATGAATATTCAAAAAAGAATTTCATGAAATGAAGTGGGGTAGTATATTTACAAATTACTATGGAAAACCACCTTGAAGATATTCGCGTTACTATCGTTGAGGATAACCACTTCATCAGAATGGCTATTGGAGAAATATTGAACAGGTCATCAGGGTTCACTGTTATATCCATTTTTGACAGCGCTGAAGAAGCGGTAAAAGAAATACCCAATAATCCACCGGATGTTGTATTGATGGATATCAATTTGGGTAAAATGAATGGTATTGAAGCACTGGAAATACTCAAGGTAAAATGCCCTGATGTAAAGTTCATGATTTGTACTGTTTATGAGGACAATGAAAATGTTTTCGATGCACTTGCCGCAGGAGCACATGGATACATGCTTAAGCAAACCAAACCGCTTGAATTGCTGGAAGCAATACGTGATTTGATGAATGGAGGCGCACCGATGTCTAAGCAGATTGCAGCAAAGGTGGTTGCCAGCTTCAGGAAAAAAGAGCAGTCAAAAAGCCCACTGGTGGAAAACCTGAGTCATCGGGAGCTTGAAATATTGGATATGCTTGTCAAAGGAAAATTGTACAAAGAAATTGCTGTCGAACTCAATATCGCCACAGAAACAGTACGTAAGCACGTTTATAACGTTTACAAAAAGCTCCATGTCAATAACAGGGTGGAGGCGTACAATAAGTTTTATGGCAATGAGGCAAAATGAATTCAGGATTTTCCCTTGTAACTTATAATGACAGGGCTTCCCCTGCCTCTTCATCTGTGAGTTGCGGAAAATCTTGATAATAAGCGCCGACACCAGTAAAACGGGAATCTGTTACCAGGCATATGAATTCATCCACTTCCTTTTCAAGTTGCTTTGCTGCTGCCGCTGCAGCAACAGGAACAGCTATGGTGATATTTCTTACTCCCCAAGACCTGAATTCCGATATTGCGAGCCTGAGTGTGAGACCTGTTGCGATGCCGTCATCTACCAGCATAATGTTCCGGTTTTTTACTTGGTTGCTATCGCAAACAAGACCAAGTTTGAACCTGATTTTTTCTATCCGATTTCTGATTGCGCTTGCCTGCTCTGTTGCATAATGTTGAAAATGGGCATATTGGTCTTCGAGTAAAATATTCTCCTGGGTCACAGCACCGATGGCTAATTCCGGATTGGAAGGATGTCCAATTTTTTTGACATAAATCAGGTATATCGGCCAATGAGTCATTCGGGCAATTTCCATAGCAACGGGAATTCCCCCTCTAGGAATGGCTGCTATCATGTCTGCTTTTATACCATTTTTGATGATGGCAGAACCTAATCGGATGCCGGCATCTTGCCTGTTCAAAAAGATATGATTGGCTGCACGCATCTACCGTTTTTCAAATCGTCCCATCTTTTCATGAATGTTGATTCTGAACATAATTGGCTTCATCCTGCCTGCGTCATTCAATTCATGCCCATTGCCTTCCCAATGTTCATGTTGGTGTATGCTTGATCCTGTCATCAATGGCATGATTTTAGCCACGTGATTTTCTCTGCTTTTGGCTGCGTCAAGCTCCTCTAATTCCTCAAATTGTCCGAAAAGCAAAACACTTTGCCAATTGAAAATATCATTGGATAAATCCACTTCAAAACAAACGTTTGGGTTTTGTCTCATCATCTCCATCTTTCTGCCTTCAAAGGACTGTGCATAGATGCATTTGCCATCATAGGAATATGTTACTGGCACGATATATGGATGTTTACCGTCGCAGCAGGCGATCCTGCCAATAGCCTGACTGCATAGAACATTGTTTATTTGCATTTCATTCAATTCCCCTGTCATCTTTTGATTGTTTTTGTAAAAATAGTAAGGGGCAATCCTGGTAGGCATGATGAAAGTCAGTTGTTGCAGTGATGCCGATCACCTTGCTGCAGCATCATTTCTTTTCCTGAAATAGAAGGTGAATATCCTGAAAAGCAGGCGGACTGTTGAGTAGGCTAGCCAAAAGTAAATCCTTGCCAACCCATTCCAACGCAGTGTTTCATTGGTCGTAATGCGTTCGCATCCATTTTCGAGAATATTTGATAAGGTATCGTGCACTGTCTTGGAAAAACTTGGGTCATCAATATCCATATTCAATTCAATGCTGGCCAGAGCACTGATATCATTGATGTTGTAAGAACCGATGGTCACAATCCTACCATCACAGATGGCAACCTTGCCATGCAATACATGTTGTTTGTATTCAAAAATCTGGATACCATTGGCCGTAGCCCAACGGTATAAGTATCTTTCTGCATCTTTTGCAATGCCTACATCAGAAACACCAGCCAGAATCAGTTTGACATTTACGCCCCTTTTGATGGCTTTGACAATATGGTGTCTGAAAAAACTGCCAGGTATGAAGTAGCTTGACATGATGATGATCTCCTGTTTGGCCTTGCGGCAAAACTCCATGTACGTGGCAGAAATCTGGTTTCTGTTCATTACCCAGTCGTTTCGCCTGAGCCGTATCATGCAATGCCAGTCCATCCAAGAAGCTTTTGAAATGCTTTGCCTGTCAAGCTGAATCATATCATCAGCTTTTTTGGCATATAAGTGGTTGCACAATTTGTGTAATTCAAAAGCTATTTCTCCTTCCATGAAAATGGCAAAATCCAGCCAGGCCGGTGTCCCTGGAATATCATTATACCTGTCTGAGATATTGATTCCGCCTACAAGAGCATACTGACCGTCTACCACCAATATCTTGTGATGGAGCCTCCTGCCGAAGTAGTAATTGCCTCCTTTGAAAATCGGTTCAAAAAAGCGCAGTTTGATGCCTGCTTTACGCATGCGCTCTATCAATTCATTTGCAAGGTTTCCGGACGCATACCCGTCCAGTAAAATCTGGATGGCAACACCCCGCTGACAGGCAGCTATCAGGTTTTCGGCAACAGTGCTTCCAGTCTGGTCATCATCGAAAATATATACCTGCAGTTGTATTGAAAGTTTCGCCTGTTTGATCAGGTTGTTGAACTCTTCGAAGTAAGAATGCCCTCCCCTGATGAGTTTAGCCTCATTGTGTGTGAGATAGTTGGGTTTGACTCTTCCTGAAGAGGACATATTTTCCCTTTTTTGAAAAGTAAGGCTTATACAGCCTTTTCAACATGAGCATAGTCATTTTGTTTATTGATATTAATAATCACTTTTCACCAACCTGAAAATGAAAGCCTGATTGGTTTTGTCTTTGATGATTATGTTATAGGTGCCCCGTGGCCAATGCTGACTGTCAAGGTCTATTTTATTGCCTCCGGTAAAGACATTGTATATGACGTTTTTAATTTTTCTGCCCAGCATATCTACAATATCCACGCTGATTTGCTGCGGTTCTTTGGACTGGACTTGCAAATATGCCTTGCCAATGAAAGGATTTGGAAATGCAGTAACAAGAATATCTTGTGTGAGCCCTGTTGGCCATTCACCGCAAACACCTTTATCTTCCAGATTGGCATCAATCCAGTTCAATCTATCACGAATCCAACGTTTGAGCAGTTCTATTTCTTCAGTGTAAGTGCTTGCAATAGGGTTGGGATTGGGCCATACATATTTTCCTAATATGGGCCATTTGGCAAAATGTCTTGATCTGGCTTCAGTTGTAAGTGAAGCAATGGAGTCTATGAGGTGTTCTATATTTCCCTCTGCAAATGTATTCGACCTTAGGCCTTCCCAACGGCATCTTAATGCAGAGGCAAATGCGGTGTCAAGCAGAAGACGTTCCCACCAAAAAGGGATAAGACCTGCACCATCACCCGGACAAACATAGTTGAATCGGTAAGCCCATCCGGTTGTTTCGCTGCCATTACAATAATTGGCATTCCTGAAGGCAAGGTCGTAATCCCATACAGGTCCGGCTTTTATTCTGCCATCTTGATTGTCTTTCCCCTTGTGGAAATAGCTGCTAAGCCGGTATCCATCAACATTTCTGCTAGCTTCATTGATGATGAAGTAGTCGATGAATGAATTGAGGTCAGCGTATTTCCTGACGCCTTTGCCCGGATCCTGAAATTGTGGACCTGCAAGTGACATTTCAAATTCATCAACAATTTGCTTGATGTAATTTTTTTGGTTTAAGGTTATTACATCAAGCTTTGGATAAACATGAGTGAATTGCCTTTTGCTGTTGTTGGTAGAAAATGGCGCATTGTATGAGGAGAACCATCCATTGGGTTGCTTGTCGAGGCTGAAAATATATCCGCCTGTCAACGCTAATCCTGAATTGTCTGTTGGCAGTAATTTGCTGATGTCAACCCTGTTTGCACCCCTATTGATTTTTTCCATCAGCACATAAATGCCCTGGTAAACGTTGTTGACAATGACTTCCACATAGCGACATCTGGATGCCCAT
>JBDLUN010000209.1:0-5284 GCA_039805245.1 Bacteroidota bacterium | reverse complement strand
TGAAAATCAACAAAACGGATGTTGAATATGCAGCAGCACTGCGTTTTGGCGGGTTCGCATCAGACGAAACCATTACACAACAATCCCAAAAGCTTGCCACATTATTGGAAGAGAGAGGCATCAAATCCATCGGCCACTTCCGTTATCTGGGTTACAATCCGCCTTATCAGTTGGTTGGAAGAAGGAATGAAATCATTGTTTCAATCGAATGGAATCAGTAATTTGTCCTCATCATGAATATGATGAAATCCATTTGTGTTTTGAGCCCTAATCAGCTGGAAATACAAGACAGGCCTTTCCCCGTGATTCAACATGCAGATGAGGTATTGATTAAAGTCAAAGCCGGAGGCATCTGCGGATCGGATGTACACATTTACCACGGCACATCACCCGTTGCCACCTATCCACGCGTGATTGGTCATGAGATTGCAGGTGAAATCATTGAGATAGGTAGTGGAGTAAATCTTTTTCAAAAGGGAGATCGTGTGGTCATGGATCCGGTCATCAGTTGCGGAGTTTGTTACCAGTGCAAGATTGGCCGCAGCAATGTGTGCGGTAAACTGCAAGTGAGATCAGTGCATGTGGACGGGGGCTTTCAGGAATATATGGTTATGCCCCAGAACAGCATCTACAGGATTCCGGAGCATTTGTCTTGGGAGGAGGCCGTGATGATTGAACCATTCACCATTGCCGAGCAGACCTGTTCAAGGGCGGCATTGACAGCAGATGATGTGGTTTTTATCATGGGTGCTGGTCCGGCGGGATTGAGTATTTTAAAGCGTGCCAAAATTGCGGGGGTAACCTGTTTCATCTCCGATATGGCAGACAACAGGTTACAGATGGCTTTGCACCATGGGGCAGATGCGGTGATTCATGCTGGTCGTGAGGATGTACCTGATACCATCAGTAAACTCACCGGAGGCAGCATGGCAACTGTGGTGATTGATGCAGTTTGCTCGGTCAGTTCATTTGAAGAGGCCTTGAAAGTTGTTTGTCCGGCTGGCAGGGTAATCACCTTGGGATTTAATCCATCACCATCAGCCATAGCACAGTTTACCATTACTGCCCGCGAGTTGGATGTCCGTGGAACCAGGCTTCACAACAAAAAATTCCCCGATGTCATCCGTTTATTTGAGGAACGGAAGCTGGAAGTCAGGGACATGATTACACACCGGTTTCCTTTTTTGGAAGTTGATGATGCATTGAAGCTCATAGAAGACCCCGGTATTGAAAAGGGTAAGGTGGTTTTGTTTTTTGACGAGTAAATGAGTTAACTTCAAAGTCATGAGAATATTGATTCTACTATTGACATTTGTAGCCCTTTCCTGTTCCAGGGCTCCACGCGAAACAACCCTTCAGGAGGCTGAAGTGCTCGCGGTGATTGCCAGTTTCGACAAGGGTTGGCAGGAGAAGAATGCTGTACTGGTGGACTCCGTCCTTTCTGAGCACTATGTTTATTTTACCCAGTCAGGTAATGCATTCGACCGTTCCGGATTGATTGCCACAGCAGGTTCGGATATTTATACACTTCAGTCTATGGAGCGTGAAAGCCAGACCATGCAGATAGAGGGCAATACCGCAGTTGTCAATACCGTATGGAAGGGACAAGGCATCTATCATGGTGAGGCATTCAATGACCGCCAGCGTTGCAGTATCACCATTGTCAAACACGATGGCAAGGTAAAAATCCTTGCTGAGCATTGCACTCCAATCAAGGGTGATGCGATGAAGTAAACCCGGGGTTTCGAAAATCCCCATTTATGCTGAGAGAGCTGCAATAATTCTGATACCCCCGCTTGCTTCTGATGAAGAGAATCAAAGGTTTTTTCCTGGCATTTACTGCTGCCTTATTTTGGGGTGTTTCAGGCGTGTGTGCACAGTTTTTGTTTGAGGAACGCGGACTGAATGCCACCTGGTTGGTCTCCATCAGGTTGCTGGTTGCCGGATTGATTCTCTTGCCTGTTGCTGCTCTTTCAGGCCACAATCCCTGGAATATCTGGAAAAACAAGCTTGACGCTTTGGCTCTTTTATTGTTCGGCTCCTTTGGCGTATTGAGTGTGCAGTATACTTACATACTGACCATTGAATTTTCCAATGCAGCAACAGCCACCATTTTGCAATATGTAGGACCCGCTATGATTTTCTGTTATCTGGCAGTCAAGACCAGAACAGTGCCGGGATGGATGGAATGGACTTCCATCCTGCTTTCCATCATGGGCATTTTCCTTTTGGTAACTCATGGTAACTATACCACGCTTCTTGTGTCAACCCAAACCTTGATTTGGGGTATCCTTTCAGCCATAGCACTTGCCTTTTACACACTTCAACCCATGCGACTGATGGCGAAGTATACTGCTGCAGTGTTGTTGGGATGGGGATTTTTAATTGGTGGGATTACCTTGAGCATTATCTCTGCTCCATGGCCCGTGCCCGGTATATGGGATGCATGGACATTCATCAATCTCGGTTATATCATTGTGTGCGGAACCATCTTATCATTTCTTTCCTATATGCTTGCAGTCAAATGGCTGGGTGCCAAACCTGCCAGTCTGATTGCCACTACAGAACCTATCGCAGCCTCTGTTGTTGCTGTGATCTGGATGCATGTTCCTTTTGGTGCAATTGACTGGTTGGCCTGTTTATTGATAGTGGGGGCAATCATATTGCTTACCCTTTTTCAAAGACAATGGAATTGAACACTTCATGGCATTTTAGTTAATTTGCCCCTTCTAAAGAAGTATGCATGATTCCAGATTTCACGCTTGTCGAATGGGCCCTTGTACTTTCCTCCGGCTTCATCATCGGATTGGGCAAAGCCGGTATCAAGGGACTAGATATGCTGACGGTCACTTTTATGGCTATTGTTTTCGGAAGCAAATCATCCACCGGTGTTGTATTGCCCCTGCTCAGCTTGGCTGATATTGCTGCTGTGATTTATTACAACAGGCATGCACAATGGTCACATTTCAGGAAGCTTGCACCCTGGATGGTGATAGGGATCTTGTTGGGTGTCTTTGCTGGCAAGGACATGCATGAGGATATTTTCAAAAAAGTCATGGCCGCCATCATCCTGATCACCATAGCTATTGTGTTGATCATGGAATACAGGAAATCTGACCAGGTTCCGGACCATCCTGCTTTTGCCGCTTCAACAGGATTGGCAGCGGGTTTCACAACCATGATCGGCAACCTCGCAGGCGCTTTTTCCAACCTTTATTTTCTGGCGATGCGGATGGAAAAAAACAATTTCATCGGAACGGCAGCCTGGATTTTCCTTTTTATGAATCTCTTTAAAATGCCCTTTCAGATTTTCTATTGGAAAAACATCAATGCAGACACCCTGAAGACGGATCTCTTCCTGGTGCCTGCATTGGCTTTGGGTTTTTGGGCGGGTATCGTATGGGTAGGCAGGATCAGGGATGAACAATACCGGAAAATGGTACTGTTGCTGACCCTTGCCGGAGCCATACTGATGTTATTGCGTTCTTGAACTATTCACCATCCTCTTTCAGGGTTTGCAGGAATGCCAGCACATCACGCAGTTCCCTTTTGTTCAGCAACAGGTGCATGGGCGGCATGCTGGATGGCGGCTTGCCAAACCCTGGTGCGATGCGGGCGCTTGGTTCTATGAGTGCTTCCAACAACTGCTCTTTGGTGAGTCTGTCGGCTACTCCGTTCAAACGCGGACCGGCATTGCCACCGGCATCATCATAAGCATGACAACGGATACATTGGGCTGTCTGGTGGTTCCAGAATATCCTATTACCCTTGCGAACATCACCTCCGGATATGGCTCCTGCATAACGGGCTTTGAGGGAATCCTTGCCTGTAGAGGTAATCAGCTTTTCATACCTGCTTTTGAGGGCTGCAGATCCTGTTGAGTCAATGGCGTCAGACAACTCAAAATGCACTTCCAGTGGCAATTGTTTTTGCTCCATCTGGTCGAGCATGGCCGCAAAAACCTTCTCGGTATGGGATAAAGGCAGTTTACCCAATACGGTAACTGCTGCCTGCTTTTCCTCTGGTGTTTTGGTTTTGATTACATTTTCAAGCAATACCACCATCACTTCTCGGGGTATGTTGAGGCTTCCGATCATTTTCAATCCAACAGCCCTTACACTTTTCTCCTTATCGTTCATCGCCAGTTTGATGGTTTGGTCGAGATGATTCCCTTTCATTTTGGAAAGTGCTTTAACCATCTCTATCCGAGCAGTTGCAGCCGGTTCTTTTTGCAGTTGGGCCAGGATTTGAGGTGCAGCTTCATCCATTTCCAGTTTGCTGCAAGCCATGGCTGCATGTTCCCGGAGTGTGGAGTCTTTTCCACCCAGCAATTGTAACAGACTAGCCTGGGAGGCTTTTCTGACCGGTGCAGCCTCACGGGTTATTTCCCCGCGGTAGCGACCGTCTACCCTGTCCAGTACCGATGGTTTGGCCCAAGTGCTCAAGGCGTCCATGGCTTCACCACGCATGGCTGCTGGTGCTTTTTCATCGTTCATGTAGCCAATCAGGTTCTGCATGTTTTTATCTGTTCCCATCCTGAGGTTGGCATTGATGGCGCGCCTTACGAAAGCTTCATTGCTGAAGCGGCGGTCGTTTAAGGCTTCAGCCAGATCAGGTAAAGCTCCAGTGATGGAAAGATCATCGTTGATGGCCCTAGCGGCTTCTGTCACCACAAACTCATCACTGTCTTTGAGGAAAATACGGATGCCTGGATCCTGCATGCGTCTTAACGCAACCACAGCCGCAATTCTGGCAGCTTTGGAAGGATGTTTAGCCAATGCAACCAAAGGGGCAGATTGGCCTATTCTGGCCAATGCCAGGCTGCCTGCATGCCTCAGGTAATTGTCTTCTTCATTGTTGGCTACCAACATGGCGATGATGGGCTGAATGGCAGCTGCATGTTCAGTCCTTCCCAAAGCCTCAGCAGCAAAGAATCTGGCACGTGGGTAAGTGTCTTTCAGCAGGGCGATCAGCTGAGTGCCAGCATCCTTGTATCGCACATCGCCAATCCAGCGGGCCGCCTGAGCGCGTATTTCAGGGTCAGCATCCTGCAGGTAGGGGACCAATGCGGAGGCGTCAGCCAATTTTTTTCTGGCAAACTGACTGATGCCCCAGATGGCATGGACCCGGGCCAGCTGATGCGATTTGTCGGCCAATACCTGCTTGAATATATCGAGTCCTTTGCTGCCTCTGTTAGCCAGTTCAAACTGCGCTTTCTGCCTCACACGCATATCCGCATGTTTCAACAGTGCCTGCAACTCGCCTTCTTTATAGGTTTTGAAAT
>JBDLUN010000208.1:0-6843 GCA_039805245.1 Bacteroidota bacterium | reverse complement strand
TGATGATTTTTTTCATACTCCAATAGAATTGAGGGGCTGCTTTTTCAAACAGCCCCAAGCATTAAAATGGTTTGCTATTTTTTTGCAGGTTCTTTTGCTGGCAATTGGTCGGCTTTACGCTCATACTGGCAGCAGCCATGTAATTTGCTGTAAACCTCACTGGGGGCTGTATAGGCCTCAGTATCATATCCAGCAGCAGCAATGGCTTCTTGGATTTTGGTATTGCTGGTTTTTTTGGCTTTGTAGCTTACCTGAAGCAAATGAGTTTCCTCACTCCAATTGGCTTTTGATGCACCTGCTTTTAAAGCAGCTGTTTCAATCACTTTTTTGCACATGCCGCAATTACCCCATACTTTGATGGTTTCACTTTGCTGGGCTATAAGTTTTGTCGATAAAAAAAGAAATAATATAGATACTTTGATAGTCTTAAACGTAAGCATACTGTGGATTTGAGGTGATTTTGACAAAAATGAGACATTCATTTAATTAACGCAAAAAACACATCAAATCATATCCGAAAAATGCAGTTCTTCAAATAAATAGGAGGAGAGCCCGAGGGAGAAAAATTTTCTGTAATAAAGCTGCAGATAACAGGAACACTTGCCAATTTTACATTTGCTCGCCGAACATTGAAATCCGGCAGATAAAAATCCACTTTGGTAATGGAATTAACCAAACAGGAAGTGTCAACCTGTTTGATGACTTGCTGTTCATCATGACAGCAACTTTCATCTCGCATACCGCAAAAAGCACAAGATTCATCTTCCTGTGCACCGATGGAAATCGAAGCAAGGTCTCCCATACAATAATGCACATTCAAAACAGTACCTGCCTGGGTTGCCGTATGAACCAGAAAAAAGAGTATGGTTAAAATCCTTTTCACCATACAAAATTACAGAAGTAATGTATGCATTGGATGGAAATCCCTTACTTTAACAATTGGCCAATTCCTTAATTGACGAAATTCCAGAAAATGCCCAAGCGGAAAACCATACCCGGATTGGGGTAAAAGGGGGCGGTAATATTATTCTTTTTGAAGCCGAAACCGAACTCTTGCGTGGCGGTGTTCAGATTTTCCAGCCTTACATAAGCCGTAAAACTCCTGATCCTGAAATTCATATAGGCAGTTACATCAGGCCTGTTTTGGATGTAAAATAAATTCTGATAGAAGAACTGACCGTAAACGGGTGAATAATCATCCGCATAGTACGGAGTACAATACCTTATATCAATGCCTGTTGCCATCACTAAATTTCTGTAAGGTTTGCCTTCATATGCTATTCTGGTTCTGGCATATCCCCTTGGCAGATTGATGGGTACATCTCCAATGGCTTCTTGCAGGTAGATATCCAAATACCATTTCCATTTTCTTCCAAGCGAAGTTTCCTTACTCAACCCTGCCCTGGCAAAATTAAACAAGGGTGCATGTTGATCCACTGTGGTGAAGTCCCGAAAATAAGTGTAGTTCGACTGCAGAAAATATTCAAAACTCAATTTGGTTTTCAATCGGGTCAAATACAGTGAACCGGAAATGGCAGTTACATTTTCATTGTTGAGCTTCTTGGCTTTTTCAATGGGGAACCCGGTTTTGTAAACCTGAAGGTATGAAGGCGACCTGTTGATGTTCTGAAAACCCAGCTCCAAGATCCCAAATTTCGGACCAAGTGAACGCTGCAGCTTTGCTTGCGCTTGGTAATTGCCAATATCCCTGCCGGCAGAATAGAACTCTCCATACAGCAGCATATCCCACTTCCTATTCCTCGTGGTGTTTCGGTATTCTCCATGCACCATGATGTTGATGAAATCATCCCTCAGGTTGTCTGCTGATGTGGAATAATTCATCAGGGTAGCACCCGCCTTGAAAAATTGAAGTAAATTCTTGGAATCAGGAAACTGTATAACCGAGAAGTCATTTCTCAAAACATTCCATTTGTTTTGGAAATCAACCGTATCGGGAACAGTATTGAAGCCATAATTGGTTTTGTAGAATGCCGATGCTCCGGCAGCCTGCACATCCAAAAAACGGTAGTCGTACCCCGATGCATGAACAGTATGTTCAAGACTGAGTTTGGGCAGAAAATAACGGACAACAGAAGAATCAGTAACAATGGAATCCTTCCTGCCGAAATCATACCGCTGCCTCAGTAAAGCATGTTTATCCACATACCTGTTGCCTGTACCCAACTTGACATTAAAAAAATTCCTTGATGAAAGGCTGCTAGAAGCCAATTGGGTAGGAATATTGAACCGGTCGTTGTATGCAGGATTTTCATTGACGAGCAAGTCGGGGTCGACAATACCCCCATTTTCAGCCGACTGCAAGGCATTGTTGAGCAAGATGACAAATGCATGATAGCGCTGATTGGGGGAAGTATAATCGGAGTTGAACAGGATATTGTTGTGGTTTGTATTTTGCGAGTTGAAGGTTCCAGGTGCATTGTACAACCTATAATTGAATACGAAATTCCAATTAGGACGGATATTTTGGGTGTGTAACACACTGATGTGCTGTTCCACCTGACTGCCAACAAGATATCCCAACTCAGTATACGGCTTGGTGGTATTCATGAATCGGACATCAGCTATGGAGAACGCAAAAGGGTCCAATGCGTGAAAACCCAAGTCCCATCCGGGTTTTCTCAAAGGTGAATAAAGCAGTGAACGGGATGCATTGCCATAATGGCCTATCTGAATCATTTCCGGTTTGATTGGCATCCTCCGGTAGTAGTCGCTTATCGAAGAATCGAAACCACTGTACCGGGCAGTATCCAAATAACGAAACCTGACATTTACCGAATCATCTGCAAATTTCCTTTTTTCAAAACTCAACGAATCACTTCCACCACCAGACCGGCCTCCGCCGCCCCCACTGAAGCGTGAGCCCAGCCCCTGCATGCTTTTCATCATGCCTCCCTGAGCGTAAGATTCAACTGCCATGCCGACGAGCAAGCAGAATAGAAAACCCTTGAAAAAGAAACCTTTTACCATTATATGCTTTCGATGAGGGTTTTGAATACAGCCGTCAATTTAGGAGCAGCCAGATTGGCAGCATCGAGGACTTCCTGGTGGGTAATGATATTTTCCTCATCGCGGATACCCAAATCAGTAATTACACTCATGGCAAACACTTTCATGCCACAGTGAACCGCTGCAATGACTTCTTGTACAGTGCTCATACCCACTGCATCTGCTCCAAGATTGTAAATCAGTTTGTATTCTGCCCGGGTCTCAAATGTTGGTCCGGTTACCCCAAAATAAACACCCGTTTTCAGGTCATACCCGAGCTTGGATGCAACATCCAATGCTGCCTGAATCCGTTCACGGGCATAAGGCTCACTCATATCAGGGAATCGGGGACCGAGTGCATCAATATTTTTACCCAGCAGCGGGTTAATGATGGCAAAACTGATGTGGTCACGAATCACCATGAGGTCGCCTACCTTGAAACCTGGATGGACCCCTCCGGCGGCGTTGGACAAAAACAAATCCTTCACGCCCAAAAGATGTAGAACCCTAATGGGAAAAACGACCTCATTGGGAGAATAGCCCTCGTAATAATGAAAGCGACCAGACATCACCACCACATGCTTACTGCCCAGTTTTCCAAGAATCAGTTTTCCTCCATGGCCTTCCACGGTAGAAACAGGGAAATGTGGTATATCCTCATACCTTATCTCTTTCTCAACAACCACATGTTCTGTAAATCCGCCCAATCCGCTTCCCAATACCACCCCAACAGTTGTTTCTGGCGCAAATTGGGTTCTGATGTATGCGTAAGCTTCCCGTATCCGCATCATTTCATCCATCCTGAAAATTTGCCCAAAGATACATTCTTTCCCATTCCGGGAAGCACTGCTCAATATTCAGAATAAGGCTTTGCCTTGAGAAACAGGGTTACATTTTTACTCACGGTCTTCTCATACTCTTTCATAGCAGACAAGGTTTTCCATTGGGGATCATCCCTGAATGAAACCCAATGCGCGTCCCTGTCCTTCATATTTTCAAAGCTGGTCATATACATGAGGTTGGGCGTTGTTGGTCCGCTGATCACTTCAGCATAAAAAACAGGATTGAAGTTCAAGCGGGAAAAAATGTCGATTTCACCACCTTCATTGAACATTTCAACCTTTTTCCAGTACTTTTTTTCTGAAGCGCTTTCATAGCTCCTCAACTCATAAACCTTGTCTTCCACACTGCTGTTCAGTTTGGGTAACAACAACCCCGGTGCAAGCCTGAACCCTTCCATCAAATAGTTGACTATCCTGTCGTATGCAGGGGCTTCACTGGTAGCCTCCAAATAAGTCTTTCCTTTTTCGGCCACCATCTTATCAGCATACATGGCTTTGTTGATGGATGGGATCTCATTCAGGCTCTTGTAGGGAACAAGCACATAGAGTTTTTTTACTTTAGACGTATCATTGGCGCGGCCCGTAAAGACCCCAATTCGTTGAATCCCTTTGCTGTGGAGGTATGGAATGTATGCTGCAGACAAAAATTCATCGATCACGGCTTCTTGTGCGGCAGTTTTGTACTCATAAACTTTCAATTCAAAAAAGTTCTTCCCTTTGACTTTGGGGGACTGCGCCTGGGCAATTGCAGCTAAAGCCATCAGGGCGAGGAGAAATGTTTTTTTCATATATCAATTTAATTGAATCAAATGTATTCAATTTTTACCTTTGTTTGCATGCCTGTTAAAGATTACTACGCATTGTTGGATGTCAAGCCCGGTGCTGACACCGGAACCATCAAAAAGGCATTCCGGAAATTGGCTTTGCAACACCATCCTGACAAAAGGCAGGCCAACGACCAACACGACGTATATTTCAGGGAAATTCAGGAAGCCTACAGCATCCTGAGTGACCCTCACAAAAGGGATGAATACCACTACAAACGGTGGCTCGAAAACGCTATGGGCCATGCTTTAGACAAATCCCTTTCCGCTGCCGATATCCTCAAAATCTTTTTGCAGACCGAAAAGTTCGTACAACAATCTGATAAATACCGGATGGATCATTTGTGGCTGGGGAGGCAAATCATCAATCTTTTTACTGCAGAACGCCTGCTTATCATTACACAGGCAAATGATGCTGACATGATTAGGGAGGTCAACAGAATTGGGCTTTCCTTGGCTGAAGACTTGAATCTGGGAGACACCCTGAAGTTAGCCGAACAATTCAAAGCAAAACTGCCAAATGCATCAGATTTTGAAGACCGGTGGAACAGGTGCATTGAAAACAAAAAAAGAAAGCTAAAAATGGAAGGCTTGAAATTGCCAATCGCCATAGGCATCACCCTGCTGATCTGCTATTTGATTTACCGCAGCATGCATTAATACAAACAGAACAGCAAAGCCCATGGCGCTTTTCATTAACTTTGCAGCATGCATTATGTTTCAGTAGAGAACCTGGGGAAGTCTTATGGCATCAAGCCTCTTTTCAGCAACCTGACCTTCCACATCAACGAAGGAGATAAAATCGCACTCATCGCCCGGAACGGGTCTGGCAAATCAACCTTGCTGAAAATACTTTCAGGAAAAGAAACTGCTGATGAAGGAAAAGTTTGGATCAACAAGGATGTGAATACCGTCCTGTTCGAACAGGATCCGCTATTCAGTGAACGGTCAAGCATCCTGGACAATATTTTCGCCCATAACCATCCCATCATCAATGCCATCAAGAAGTATGAGGCTGCTGAAGACGCCAATGATGCTGACAAGATTGCAGAGGCATTGTCTGAAATGGATGATTATAATGCCTGGGACTTTGATTCCAAGGTGAAACAAATCCTCAGCAAACTGAATATCCACCACCTGGATCAGGCCGTTGGCAGTTTGAGTGGCGGTCAGAAGAAAAGGGTTGCCCTGGCAAGAACCTTGATAGATATTGGCTTCAATAACAACCATTGCCTGCTGATCATGGACGAACCAACCAACCACCTTGATGTGGAAATGGTAGAATGGCTGGAGCATTACCTGGACAAGGAAAATATCACTCTTTTGCTGGTCACCCACGACCGCTATTTTCTCGATGCGGTTTGTGATGAAATCTGGGAACTCGACAACAGCAAAATTTATGTTTACAAGGGCGACTACCAGAATTATGTAGAAAAAAAAGCTGCCAGGATCGAAAGCGAAGTGGCTACAATTGACAAGGCCAAAAATACCTTCCGGAAAGAGCTGGAATGGATGCGCAAGCAACCCAAAGCCAGGACAACCAAATCCAAAAGCCGTCAGGACAATTTCTATGAAATTGAAAAGATTGCCAAAAGGAAAATTGAAGACAAACAGGTAGACCTGCAAATGAAAATGAGCAGGCTTGGCGGCAAAATTGCCGAACTGAAAAAAGTCTACAAAAGTTTCGGGGAAAAGGTAATCCTGTCCGGATTCGATTATACTTTCAAAAAAGGTGAGCGTGTTGGAATCATCGGTCGAAATGGTGCCGGCAAATCCACGTTTGTGAATATGCTTCAGGGCATTGAGGAACCCGATAGTGGGAAAATAAACATCGGAGACACCATCGTTTTCGGCAACTACTCACAAAAAGGACTTGAGATCAAACAAGACCTGCGTGTCATTGAATTTGTAAAGAATATTGCGGAGAATTTTCCACTGGCGAATGGTGCAACCTTGAGTGCAGCCCAGTTTCTGGAGCTGTTCCTTTTTTCTCCAGACCAGCAATATAGCTATGTGAGCAAGTTGAGTGGTGGTGAAAAAAGAAGACTACATCTCCTCAGCATTCTCTTCAAAAATCCAAACTTTTTGGTGTTGGATGAACCCACCAATGACCTAGACCTCCCTACCCTTTCCGTATTGGAAAACTTCCTGATGGATTTTCCCGGCTGTCT
>JBDLUN010000207.1:0-6096 GCA_039805245.1 Bacteroidota bacterium | reverse complement strand
CAGAAACCTTTTTTTCCTCTTTAGGTTGGGCTGCTTCCGCCTGATCAGCAGGTCGCTGGGCAGTTTCATCAATGAAACAAACAACATCACCGATTGCCAATGTATCTCCTTCCTGCACTTTGATTTGCAATTTACCCGCCTGTTCTGCATTGATCTCGAAAGTGGCCTTTTCACTCTCAATCTCGGCCAACACCTCATCCCTATCCACCCACTGTCCATCTTTTTTCAACCACTTGGCCAAACTCACTTCACTGATCGACTCACCCACTGTTGGTACTTTTATTTCTATCATATTATGGTTTTATGGATTGATTTGATAATTTTTATGCAAATGAGTTTTTGATAATCTCCTGTTGCTCGGCCGCATGGACTTTGCTGAAACCGGTTGCCGTAGCGGCACTGGCCTTGCGGGCGATTATTGTGAAAGGGAATGCTTCCAAATTCATTTTCATGAAGGTAGCTGCACCCATATTGAGTGGTTCTTCCTGAACCCAACGCCACTGGGCATTTCCGAAATGGGTATGTAATTTTTGCAGCTGTTCAACTGGCAAAGGATAAATCTGCTCAACGCGAACTACTGCAGTATCCGTTATGCCTTGTTGTTGACGATAATCAATCAAATCAAAATAAATTTTACCGGAACAGAAAAGCACTTTCTCCACATTCTTGGGGGCTGCTGCATCATCAATCACTTCAGCAAATGAGCCGCTTGTGAATGCGTCCACTGCGGAGTATGTTCCTGGATGACGCAGGTTCGCTTTGGGCGAAAAGTTGATCAACGGCTTTCTGAAAGGCCAGGCCATTTGTCTTCTGAGTGCATGAAAGAAGTTGGCTGCTGTGGTAATGTTGGTAATAACCATATTCAGTTCTGCGCACATCTGCAGATATCGCTCCAAGCGGGCACTGCTGTGCTCCGGACCCTGACCTTCATAGCCATGGGGCAACAGCATGACCAGGCCATTCATCCTGTTCCATTTTTGTTCAGCTCCGGAGATGAACTGATCGATCATGGTTTGTGCACCGTTCGAAAAATCACCAAACTGTGCTTCCCAGATAACCAATGCGTCAGGGTTTGCCAGGGCATACCCATATTCAAATCCAAGAACACCATATTCGCTGAGCAATGAATTGAATATGTTGAATTGATGCTTAACAGTGATTCCGGAGAGACGATTATGTGGTTGATTGGTTTTTTCATCGCGTAAAACCGCATGCCGGTGACTGAATGTACCTCTCTTTACATCCTGACCACTCATCCGTACATCCTTGCCGTCATCTAACAGGCTCGCATAAGCCAGCAATTCACCCGTAGCCCAATCCACTTTCCCCTCCTTTTCCAAAAGGGTAATTTTATCCTGAAGCAGTTTCTCTATTTTTTTCAGCGGTTTGAAACCTTCTGGAATCTGCATGATGGACTGGAACAGTTTCCGGAGTTGCTCTGAATCTAAGGCAGTGGTGGGTGAAGCGATGAAATCAGCAGATGAAGCCTTTTTCATACTCTTCCAAACAAGCTCCGGAGCCTGGTAATGGTATGGCAAAGGATTTTGTTTGACTTCATCCAATCTCTCCTGCAAATCCGACCAGAATTTCTTTTCCATGTCGGTGGCTAGCGCCTGAATTTCCGGATTGTTATTGGATTGCAGCTTGTCCAGATATTGCTCCCGAGGGTTGGCATGTTTGTCGATAATGTCGTACAGTTGCGGCTGGGTGAATTTGGGATCATCCCCCTCATTGTGTCCGTGCCTTCTGTAACATACCATATCTATAAAAACATCACTATTGAATTGTTGCCTGTAGCGTGTGGCGATTTCCACACATTTCACGACAGCTTCAGGATCATCTCCATTCACGTGCAAAACTGGCGCCTGAACCATGGCAGCAAGTGAAGTGCAATAATCAGCACTGCGCGCATCCTCAAAGTCAGTGGTGAAGCCAATCTGATTATTGATCACAAAGTGGATGGTCCCACCGGTGGAATAGCCATCCAGACCTGACATCTGCAAAATCTCATAAACAATTCCCTGACCGGCAATTGATGCATCTCCATGAATCAAGATTGGTAGGATTGAGTCGTACTGGCTATTGTACATCACGTCGGCTTTTGCCCTTGAAAAACCCAGTACAACAGGGTCAACCGCCTCGAGGTGAGACGGATTGGGCATGAGCTTCAGCGATATTTTATTACCAGAAAGGGTTTCCACTTCACTGCCAAAACCCAGGTGATACTTGACATCCCCACTACCCATGGTTTGATCTGGGGTGGACTTCCCTTCAAATTCACTGAAAATATGCTCGTAGGTTTTACCCATGATATTGGCAAGCACATTCAACCGACCCCTATGTGCCATACCGATTACCACTTCTTTGACACCCAATTCGCTGGATGCGTTTATTATAGCATCCAATGCTGCAATGGTGGTTTCCCCCCCTTCGAGTGAAAACCTTTTTTGTCCGATGTATTTGGTATGAAGAAACTTTTCAAAGATTACCCCCTGATTCAACTTTTCCAGGATACGCTTTTTCTTACCGAAGGGAATGGGTTCGGAGAACTTAACCTCCATCTCGTTGGTGAGGAAATCGATTTTTTCCTGGTTGCTGATGTATTTGAATTCAATGCCTACATGCTGTGCATAACAGTTTTGGAGATGTTGATGTATTTCCCTGAGGGTGACCGCTCCCAAACCAATCAGGTTGCCTGCCATGAAAACTTGATCATAGTCTTTTTCACTCAAGCCGAAAAAAGACAGATCCAGGTTCGGATTTCTGTCCTTCCTGTCCCTGATGGGATTGGTTTTGGCCAGTAGATGGCCTTTATTCCGGTAGCCCAGAATCAGTCTGTAAACACCCAATTCTTTTCTCCATTCCCCCGTTTCCGCAGAACCGGCTACGGGCAATTTACCAGGCTGCTGGAACTGGGAGACTGCAAAGTCAAATCCTTCAAAAAATTTTCTAAGATCCGGATCTATAGCTCCAGGTTCAACGGTGAATTCCTTGTAAAGCTGCTCGATGTAGGCCGGATGGGATGAGGTTATATATGAAAAATCCTTCATTGGAACAGGAAATGTTGATGAATAGGCAAATTTGTTGGCAAATATCGTTCATTTGAACCAAAAAATAAGCGAAAAAAGAAACTTCAAATATGTATTTTCAGAGAATCATTGGCATATTTTTTGGTTGAATGAATTTACTGCATTACCTTTGCATCCCGATAAAAAGTAAAACAGAAAGGATGGCAAACCATAAGGCAACCAAGAAAGACGTACGTCAGGTAGCTAAGCGCAGAGAAAAAAATCGTTACCAAGGTAAAACTACCCGTAACATGATGCGTGATCTTCGCGCAACCACGGATCCCGCTGCAGCAGCAGAAACACTTCCAAGTGTATTGAGCAAAATCGATAAACTTGCCAAAAAAGGTGTAATACACAAAAATAAAGCCAATAATCTGAAAAGCAAGCTTGCCAAAGCTATCTCCAAGAAGGCGGCTTAATCAGGTTTAACAATTTTTCTAAAAAGAGAACATCCCTACTGGATGTTCTCTTTTTTTTACAGGTATCCCTTTGCTAATTCTCCTATTCTTAAATTTGCATTTTAAACTATGGCAGAAAAAATTATTATCCTCGATTTTGGCTCCCAGTATACGCAACTGATCGCAAGAGCTGTCAGGGAAGCTAACGTTTATTGCGAAATAATACCCTACCACAAACCAGTGGCATACACTGAAGACCTGAAAGGCATCATCCTTTCCGGCTCACCCTTTTCAGTTAACGACCCCAACGCACCGGAAGTGGATATCAAGGCGATGGCATCCAAACACCATGTGCTGGGTATTTGTTATGGTGCGCAACACACCGCCAAACAGTTCGGCGGTCGCGTTGAAAGATCTGCAAAAAGGGAGTATGGCAGGGCCATCCTGGAAAAAAATGCCGAACATCCGATATTGGAGGGCATCCCCGCATCATCACAAGTTTGGATGAGCCATGGGGATTCTATCCTTGATTTGCCTGCCTCAGCTGCGGTATTGGCAACCACATCATCCATCCCGGTAGCGGCGTTTCAATTGCAGGAAGCAGGATTACATGAAATTGTAGGTCTTCAGTTCCATCCGGAAGTGTATCACTCTGAATTTGGTAAAAAAATCATTCACAACTTCCTCTATACCCTATGCGGTTGCAAAGGGGATTGGACACCTGCCCATTTCATTACGGATACGGTTGCTGCCCTCCGGGAGCAAATAGGCGATAAAAAAGTGGTAATGGGGCTGAGCGGAGGCGTAGACTCCACCGTTGCTGCAACCTTGATTCACAAAGCAATAGGTAAAAACCTGTTCGGTATTTTCGTGGACAATGGACTGTTGCGGAAAGATGAATTTCAGGATGTTCTGAATACATACGCACAACTGGAATTGAATGTAAAAGGGGTTGATGCAAGCCACGATTTCTATACAGCACTGGCAGACCTCACCAATCCTGAAGAGAAAAGAAAAGCCATAGGCAAAACATTCATTGACGTCTTTGACAGGGAGGCACATTTGCTCCAGGATATTTCTTTTTTGGGTCAGGGTACAATTTATCCTGATGTCATCGAAAGCATCTCTGTTCATGGACCTTCTGTAACCATCAAATCACATCACAACGTTGGCGGACTCCCTGAAACAATGAAATTGAGCCTCGTTGAGCCCCTCAGATTCCTTTTCAAAGATGAGGTCAGGAAAGTTGGATTGGAATTGGGGATACCAGCGGACCTCTTGTACAGACATCCTTTCCCTGGCCCTGGTCTGGCTATCCGGATACTGGGTGAAATCAACGCTGAAAAAGTGAGGCTGCTCCAAGAAGCAGACAATATTTATATCCAATCACTCAAAAAACACGGCCTATATGATCAGGTTTGGCAAGCAGGCGCAATCTTGTTGCCAGTGAAATCCGTTGGTGTCATGGGTGACGAACGAACATATGAATATACCGTTGCCTTGAGGGCTGTAACATCAGTTGATGGCATGACCGCAGATTGGGCGCATCTTCCTTATGATTTTCTGGGTGAAGTGTCGAATGCCATTATCAACCAGGTGAGGGGCATCAACAGGGTTGTGTATGACATTTCCAGCAAACCCCCTGCCACCATTGAATGGGAATAAATGACTAATTTTAGGGTATGAAAACCACCCTATTGCTGTTGCTTACCTGTTGCACCCTTTTCGTTGCAGCACAAGAAAAACAGCGGGAAATTCGTATTGGATTATTCTCATCCCTATACCTTGACCAATATTTCAATGGGTCAGGAGAATTGCTCAACCCAAGGGAATTCCCCAAAAAAACATTGCCTGGAGTTGAATTTTATGAGGGGGTCTCCTTGGCGGTAGATTCCCTGAATGCAAGAGGTATTGCGGCTAGATTGAAAGTGTTTGATGTGCAGAGCCTACATGGCAACATCAGCCAGGCATTTGAAAATGAAGTGTTTGATGGCCTGGATCTGATCATTGCCCAGCTTGGCGCCAATGAATTTTTACAGTTGGCAGTAATTGCTCAGGAAATGAACATTCCATTGGTCAACGCCACCTATCCCAACACGAAAGGCATTACTGCATCTCCATTGGTTTACATTGCCAACCCCACTATCAATACACACCTCTCAACCATTCAAAAAAAGCTGACTTATAGCTGGCGAAAAGCCAATATCATCTGGATATCTAAAGTAAACGAGCCTGAAAAAAGGTTGGAGAACCTATTCAAAACCATCAATTCCAATCAGGGATACAACAGCGTATCCTTTAAAACGGTCAACCTGAAAGATGGGTTTTTGCCAGAGGATTTGACCAGGCAGATGGACAGCACCAAACCCAATGTTATCATCCTCGGGAGTCTTGACGACTCTTTTTGCATAAAAGTTGCTAAAACTGTGAGTACCCTACTTGCCAAAAACCAGATTCACCTGATTGGCATGCCTAATTTGGACGGTTTGAAGGAATTGCAATCCAAACAGTTTGCGGGTCTGCCAATTTATTTTACAACAGCGTTTCAGGTACCTGGTGAAAATGCTTTTGTCAAGAATATGGATGATCAATTCAGGGCTGCAATGGGCATCAGATGTCCCAGCATGGTC
>JBDLUN010000206.1:0-3050 GCA_039805245.1 Bacteroidota bacterium | reverse complement strand
TAAATACCCGTGCCGGCGTAGGTACCAATAACCAATATTCAATCAAGACACATGACGCTGGAACTGCCCCAACCAGTGGTTTTTGGAATGCAATGTACCGTATCATCAATCGCTCCAATTTCCTTTTGGAAAAAATGGAGCCGTTGAATATAAACCCTGCATATAAGACAAGAGTAAAAGGGGAACTTTATTTCCTGAGAGGCTTTGCCTATTTTTATCTGGTTCAGCTCTATGGTGATGTACCCCTTCGGTTAAAGGCAACTGCATTGACGGATGATTTGACCTTGACAAGAACTCCTGTTGACAAAGTATTTGAGCAAATATTTGCTGATTTTAAAGCTGCATCTCAAACTTTATTGACACGAACCACCTTACCTGCTGCCGAGTTTAGTCATGCTACAAAGGGAGCTGCACAGGCTATGTTAGCAAAAGCATATTTAACGTTTGCCAGTTATCAAAGTTTGAAAGGAACGAATGCGAATGCCAACTATGATTTAGCTAAGTTATATGCAGACAGTGTAATTAATTCAAACCAATACAAACTGATACCATCATACAATGATCTTTTTGATGTAGCCAAAGAAAGGGCAGCATATGAGGAAGTCATTTTTGGCATACCTTTTACCAGAGATGCACAGTTGGGTGCTTTGGGCTCGCAATTTGCCGGATTTTTTATGCCTTCGTCTTTTGGCGGTGTCGCAGGCCAGGGTGTACTTAAAACTGGTGTTGCCAACTATGGCGTACAACCATGGTTCTATTCAAGGTATTCAACTGGTGATTACGCCAATGATTACAGGGTGGAACGTTCATTTTTAACAACTTGGCAAAATACTTCAAACCCAAGCCGCAGGGTCATTACTTTTCCTTTGGTAAGGGCAAGTGCAACAAGTAATGAATTAACAGAAATTCAGCCTTACATAAACAAGTATATAGACGGAGCAGGCATTGCAAACTCCAACCAAGAAAATGATTTGTTTATCATCCGTTTGGCAGATGTTTATTTAATTAAAGCGGAAGCGGAGAATGAGGTGAATGGTCCCACTGCTGCAGCTTACACGGCTTTTAATTTGCTCAGAGCCAGGGCAAGAAACGCACCAGGAGCAGTTCGGACTACACCAGCTAATCTGCCAACAGGGCTCACCCAAGATCAGTTCAGGTTAAAGATTATTGATGAAAGGGCGTTGGAGCTTTTTGCTGAAGGACACCGTTGGTTTGATTTGGTGCGCATGAAAGCACCCAATGGGAAATCCATGATGGAGTTCCAGTTTGGTACATTCATTCCAACATTAAGGGCTGGTATTCCAGTATATAGCGCAGGTACAAATACCTGGGGAGGGGGTGTTACAGAAGCTGCAGCTTTACCTGCCTTTAATCCAAGGTTGATGCTTTTGCCTATTCCATTGTCAGAAATTGTGGCCAATCCGAAAATGACGCAAAATCCCGGTTATTAGTTTCTGATTGTGTTCGGGGAATTGTATGGATTCCCCGAGCACAATCCAACTTGCCATTCAATCAACCTTTAGTATTTTGAATAGCATCTATTGAAAATCAATGCCGCACGATTATGCTAAAAACGTTTTTATATTTAACCCTGATTATTTCAGTTACTTGCACAGCAACGGAACTGAAAGCACAAACGGGTGGTAGTACTGTTTATGGAAACATCCAGTATGCTCCGGTAAACCTATCAGAAGACGAGAAAAAATCCCTCACCAAAACAGTTGAAGGGGTTCATCCCAATTTTGATCCTGCTGAAAATATGGTATTGACCACCTTAAATGGTTACAATTACCATACCGATGCAAGTTCCGGACGCCTTCATCAATTGCGTGGTTCCTTCAATTATGCACTTGATTTGTTGGATCTAGGCGATAAAAAGTTCGAGCAACGTGCTTTTGATATTCTTGAAAAATGCATTTCACTTCAGGATACCATCTCTGGTTCAAAAACAAAAGGGATATGGGGATACTATCTGGAAGAACCGCTGGCAACCAAAAAATCACCCCCTGACTTCAATTGGGCAGATTTTAATGGAGCCACTATGCTGGAAGTTTGGATGGGGCACCAGGCAAAAATTCCGGAATGCCTGAAACCCATCATTCAGCGTTCCCTGATTTTAGCGGCACAATCTATTCAGAAAAGGAACATCACCATGAGCTATACAAATATTGCTATCATGGGAACCTATGTTACGTATATGGTTGGCCATCTTTTTGATGATGCAGATTTAAAGGCTTATTCCACTGAAAGATTGAAGCGTTTTTATGACCATACAATGGAGAAAGGTGGTTTCACCGAATACAACAGCCCTACCTATACCATCATTGCCATTGATGAATTGAGCCGCATGAAAGAGCACATCATCGAGCCCAATGCCAAGCAGATGATTGATAAATTGTATTACATCGGTTGGGAAACAATTGCAAAACATTACCATGTGCCTACAGGTCAGTGGGTAGGCCCACACAGCCGTGCGTACAATTCCATGCTTCAAAATTCATTTTATGACCTGATCAACCGGGCCTCAAAAGGAACCATTCAGTTAAAGCCCAACCTTGCATTTACTTACAGCCGTTTAAAACACAGCATCCCTAGGGATTTGTATTCCTATTTCAAGTCAGGAAAATATCCTAAAGCGCAAAAAGATGTTTTTGAATTGGTAGAACCAACAATAAAAGGCACAACTTACATGACGGTTCAATATGCTTTAGCCACTGTAAACCGATCTTCTATGTGGAACCAGCGCCGTCCATTTTTGGCTTATTGGGGAACGACTGAACAACCAAGATATTTACAGGTTCGCTTTTTACACGATAATTATGATTTCAGTTCAGCCAGTTTTTACAGCCAGCAACAAGACAACAAAGTGCTGGCGGCAATCAACCTCAACCTGGGTGGCGGTGATAAACACATCAGTATTGACAGGATAACAACCGGTAAATTCAAGGCCAAAGATTTACGCATCCGCTTTGAATTTGGCAAACAGGCTGTTGAGGTTGTGCCTTCGAAGAACGACCAGGCGATGGAAGCCAATCTTGATGGTTTGAAAA
>JBDLUN010000205.1:0-13935 GCA_039805245.1 Bacteroidota bacterium | reverse complement strand
TATTGCAATGAGGCTCCTTCCTACTACATGTGGCAGATTCTCGATCAGGGCCGGGAACCCCTACGTGAAAAGCTTGCCGGACTCTGTGGCTGCAGTGCGGAGGAGATAGCCATCAACAGGAATGCTACAGAGGGACTGAATACCGTCATTTTTGGATTGAATCTGAAAGCTGGGGATGAAGTGGTTCTCACTCGCCAGGATTATCCCAATATGATCAATGCCTGGAAACAAAGGGAAAAGCGAGACGGCATCAGGTTGGTGTGGGTGGACCTCACCTTGCCAATGGAAAATGAAGATGAAATAGCAGCGCGTTACATTGCCGCTTTTACTTCCAAAACCAAGGTTGTGATGGTGACGCACCTGATCAACTGGTGTGGTCAGATTATGCCTGTTCGAAAGGTGGCAGATGCAGCACACTTGCGTGGTATTGATGTTATAGCTGATGGCGCGCATACCCTGGCCCATTTTGCATTCCGGATTCCAGATCTTGGGTGTGATTATTTTGCATCGTCTTTGCATAAGTGGCTCAGCGCACCCTTTGGTAGCGGCTTGTTGTACATCAGGCGAGAAAAAATAAAAGATGTATGGGCGTTATTGTCGAACAACGAACCTGATGGTTCAGATATCCGAAAATTTGAATCCCTGGGAACCCGGTCATTTGCATCAGAGATGGCCATAGGTGCAGCGGTGGATTTTCATGACACCATGGGCAGTGCCAGAAAAGAAGCCCGTTTGCGCATGCTGAAAGACCATTGGGTAGGTCAGGTAAGCCATCACCCCAAAATCAGTTTCAACCAACCTCAAAGCAGTCATTTGTCCTGTGCCATTGCAAGCATTGCCATTGCCGGCAAAAAGCCGGAGGAAGTGGCAGGGGAGTTGTTTACCAAATACAAAATCCACACGGTGGCCATCAACTGGGAGAATATCCATGGTGTAAGAGTTACGCCGAATGTTTACACATCCAAAAAGGATCTGGATAAACTGGCGGGTGCCATTTTGGCCATTGCGGGGCGTTAAAATTGAAAAAAAGAGCCAAAATATTCCTCTGAATCCTTATTTTGACTAACTTTGCCCTCCCCAAATCAGGCTGACAAAACAGCTTGAAATCCAAACAAAAGGAGGAAATTAATAGTGGAAGAAAACAACACACTAAACAATCCGTCAACAGTCTCCGCACACGATGATTTCGATTGGAGCATTGACAAGCGCAATGTTGCCCGTTACAACAACGAGGAGCAACAGAAGTATGATGCCGTTTATGAGGGCACATTCAAGCAGATCACCGATGGTGAAATGGTTCAGGGTACCGTAGTGGGCATGACCAAAACCGACGTGGTGATCAACATTGGGTTCAAGAGCGATGGTCTTGTTTCCTTGAATGAATTCAGGGACATCCATGGTTTGAAAACTGGAGATGTGGTGGAAGTGATGGTAGTTGAAAAAGAGGACAGGGAAGGTCATTTGCACCTGAGCCGCAAGCAGGCCCGTATTACCCGTGCCTGGGAGCGTATCGTGGAAATGCACAAGAGTGGCGAAGTTGTTACCGGTTTTGTTACCAGCAAAACCAAAGGTGGTCTTATTGTTGACATCATGGGTATGGAGACATTCCTTCCAGGTTCACAAATCGACGTTAAACCTGTTACTGATTATGACCAATTCGTGGGTAAAACCATGGAGTTTAAGGTGGTTAAGATCAACGAAGCCATCAAGAATGCGGTTGTATCACACAAAGCGCTCATCGAGAGCGATATCGAAGCACAGCGTGCTGAAATCATGGGTAAACTGGAGAAAGGCCAGGTGCTCGAAGGTACCATCAAGAACATCACCGACTTCGGAGCATTCCTTGATCTCGGCGGCGTAGATGGTCTCTTGTACATCACTGACATCAGCTGGGGAAGAATCAACCACCCTTCAGAGGTGTTGAAGCTCGATCAGAAGTTGAACGTTGTTGTGCTTGACTTCGATGATGAGAAGCGCAGGATCAGCCTTGGTCTGAAGCAACTTACTCCTCACCCATGGGAAACACTCCCGGTTGAGATCGTTGAAGGTGCCAATGTTAAAGGTCGTGTTGTGAACATTGAAGATTATGGTGCATTCCTCGAAATCACACCAGGTGTGGAAGGACTTGTACATGTCAGCGAGATCACTTGGGCAAACACACCAGTGAATGCCAAAGAGTTCTTCAAGCTGGGAGACGAGTACGAAGCCAAGGTGGTTACCCTTGATAAAGACAGTCGCAAGATGAGTCTTTCCATCAAGCAACTCACTTCTGATCCTTGGAGCGAAATCGAGAACAAATATCCTGTTGGCAGCCGCCACACTGGATTGGTTAAGAACATCACTCCTTACGGTGTCTTTGTTGAACTTGAACCAGGTATCGGTGGTATGATCCATATCAGTGACCTGAGCTGGCTGAAGCGTTTCAACCATCCTACTGAGTTCACCAAATCTGGAAGCCAAATCGATATCATGATTTTGAATATCGACAAGGAAAACAGGAAGCTCCAACTCGGACACAAACAATTGGAGGAAGATCCCTGGAATGCATTGCAGGAGACTTTTGCCATCGGTTCTGTTCATGAAGGAACTGTTGTGAAGCGTGACGACAAAGGTGCTGTAGTACAGTTGCCTTACGGTCTGGAAGGCTTTGCACCTGCCCGTCATCTTGCCAAAGAAGATGGTAAAACCATTGTTGCTGATGAAACAGCGCAGTTTGTTGTGATTGAATTTGACCGCAATGAAAAGCGTATCGTGTTGAGTCATGCACGTATTTGGGAACAGGTAGCTGCTGATGAAAAAGAAGCGGTTGCCAAGGAGAAGAAAGCTGATGCAGCCAAAACCAAAAAGGCTGTTAAGGATATCCAGAACAAGGTTGAGAAATCAACACTGGGTGACCTTGGCGTTCTTGCCGAGCTCAAAAAGAAAATGGAAGGCGGCGAATAATACGCCCAAACCTACAATACAAGGTCCCACGCGAGTGGGACCTTTTTTATTTCAGGAAGTATTGCCATCATTTTCGATTTGATGCATTCGCTCAACGGAAGTTTCAAATTGTGAAAATTATTCATACCTTGAATTGGATGATTACAGATATGTTGAAGGACATCAAGGTTGTCAGGAAAATGGTTTATGCGGCGGTCGGGGTACTCACATATCCCGGACTTGCAGTGGTCAATAAAATGAAGATTTCAGGAACGGAGGTGTTGGAAGATTTGCCGGAAAGAAATGTACTTTTTGTCAGCAATCACCAAACTTATTTTGCTGACGTGATGGCCATGTTGCACATTTTCTGTGCAGTCAAATGGGGCAGGAAAAACCGATTGGGATGGCCATTTTATTTTTTGAATCCCTTTGTCAATGTCAATTTCGTTGCTGCAGAAGAAACAATGAAAGACAATCTGTTGACCAGAATATTTACCCTGGCAGGAGCCATTACCATCAAGCGCACTTGGAGAGCTGGTGGCAAAGATGTAAAGCGCGAAGTGGATGCCAATGATTATGGTAAGATACATGAAGCATTGTCCAAGCGATGGGTAATCACTTTTCCCCAAGGAACAACAAAACCATTTGCCCCAGGAAGAAAAGGTACGGCCCATATCATTAAAGAAATGAAACCGGTAGTTGTTCCTGTTGTTATTAATGGCTTTTGGCGGGCATTCAACAGGAAAGGTTTGCGTTTCAAAAAGAAGGGGACTTTATTGAGTGTGCAATTCAAACAACCATTGGAATTAACTTATCAAGAAAGTGTTGATGAGATACTGGAGCAAGTCATGGATGCTATCGAACAAAGCAGCCGTTTCATGCTCAAAGGAAAGCATCACACATCAAACACTTGATCGGGAAGAACTCATTCATTGACGAAAAGTGCCTTCAATTCTGTAGCTTCTTCAGGTTTCATTTTTTTGGCCAGTACAAGCCGAAGCTGCCGTCTTCTCAAAGCGCCTTCGTAAACTTTCATCTCCTCTTCCGTCTCGGTAATCAGTTCAGGAACCAACCGCGGTTTACCGTTTGGATCCAACGCCACAAAGGTCAGGTAAGCTTCGTTGCTTTTGTATTTGAACTGTTGGGTGAGGTCTTCGCCCCAAACTTTTATATGAATTTCCATGGAGGATTTGAATGCACGGGAAAGCTGCGCTTCTATGTGAACCACTTGGCCCAGTTTAATGGGCGCGTCAAATGAGATATTGTCAACAGAAACAGTGACGCAAGGTGCATTGGAGTGTTTTCCGGCTACCATGGCGGCAGCGGTGTCCATCCAATACATTAGTCGCCCACCCATCAGGTTACCATAAAAATTGGTATCGTTGGGGAATACCATTTCTGTCATGATCACTTTGGTTTCTGAAGTTTTTTTCGGAGTCATAGTGCACTGTTTAAATGGTGATTGATTCTGCTTCTTTCAGGAAATCAGGGTCGATGTCTGCACCGATACCGGGCACATCATCCAGCTCGAGGAAGTAATTGTTGTAACGGGCTCCGCCAATGACGGGGTCTGCAAGGTGCCCAAGCAGGCAGGTATCCAAATCATAAAAATGGATATTGTTATGGGCCATAGCCAAATGGACTTTTGCAGTAAGGGCCATTCGGCTTTCAACCATACCGCCAAGCATACAGCTGACACCGAATGAGGCGGCCGTATCAGCAATCCGGATGGCTTCCCTGATTCCGCCTGATTTGGCCAGTTTGATATTTAAATAAGTACAGCTGTTGCTTCTAATCAGCCTTTCAGCATCATGATGATCGAACATGCTCTCGTCGGCCATGATAGGAATACCGACGGATGATTTGAGTTGGGGCAACAATGGATCCAGCCGCTGGTGCATGGGTTGCTCACAGAATTCTATGCCATAGGGCTCTATGGCCTGCAATACCTGAAGTGCAGTGGGGTAATCCCACCCTTGGTTTGCATCAGTCCGTAAATTGATTGTTGGTCCCACGGCTTCGCGAATCAGCCTGATGCGCTCAATATCTTCTGCCCCGTTTTTCCCAAGCTTTACTTTGATGGTTGTTACACCATCAGCAACAAATTGTCTTGCTGTGGCAGCCATCTTTTCAGGGCTGCTGATGCCGATTGTAAGGTCAGTCTTGATGCTTTTTTTTAATCCTCCAAGAAATTGATAAAGGGGCTTGCCTTGAGCCTGAGCTGCAATATCATACAAAGCCATATCAAAAGCACTTTTGATCGTGGTGTTGAAGGCAATGTAGTTGTCCATCTCCTGCATCCTTTCTTCAATCTGCAGAGGATTTTGACCTTTGAGTATTTTAGCCAGATTTTTTCCTACCGCAAAGCAGGTATCCTGGGTTTCCCCCACCAGCATGGGGAAAGGCGAACATTCCCCAACACCCGTAATGCCTTTATTGGTTTGGATTTTCAAAAAAATATTTTCAGCTGCATAGCAGGTTTCTGTGGCTATAACAAACGGTTCCATCGGAATGGTGAGCCTGTAAAGTTCAATACTGTCGATTTTCATGTCCATGCGTGAAGCGTCTGTATGTAAGTATGTCTCAAAGGTACGCCATCAGTCAGTTTCTGTTGAGCTTTCCTGGAACTCCTTATCCAGCTTGTTAAGGAAGTGGTTGGCGTAACCATGCAAGGCGGATTGTTTTTCTTTATCCATTTTGTCAAAAGTATTCACCAACATGCCGAGCCGGGGATTACGCAGGAAAAAGGCTCTTTGTTTATCCATGAACCGCCAAAAAAGTCCATCCCAGATCTCATGCCAACCAGGTGTACTGTCTTGGGAATCTTTTTTGTAGTCACTCATTTTGAAAATGTAATTGCTCCCACTGATATACGGTTTTGTCATCATGAGTCCACCATCAGCAAACTGGGTCATACCATAAATATTGGGGACCATTACCCAATCATATGCATCAATGAAAAGTTCCATAAACCAACGGTACACTTCATCGGGGTCAAATTCGCAGAGGAGGAAAAAATTGCCCAAAATCATTAATCTTTCGATATGATGCAGGTAGGCATTGGATTGCAGTTTTTTGATGCAATTGTCGATAGGAATGATTCCTGTGTTTCCGGTATAAAAGGATTGTGGGATTTTTCGATTGAATCCCCAATGGTTTGTGGTTCTTTGCTTAACGCCCTGTTGCATGTAAACGATGCGGATGAACTCACGCCAGCCAATGATCTGCCGAACAAATCCTTCTGCTGAATTGATTGGAACTTGCTTTGTTTCCATTTTCTCCAACACACATTGCAGCACTTCGTTGGGTGTGAGGAGTCCGATATTGATCATCGGCGACAAAACACTGTGATTGAGGAATGTCTCCTTGGCAGGCATGGCATCTTCATAATCACCGAACTCCGATAGCCGTTCTTCTACAAATTGGTGCAGCAGTTGCACAGCACCAGTTCTTGTCCATGCCCATGGGTATCGGTTGGTTTCCGGAATTTCCAATCCCGGATTGTCTTTGAAAGTCCTGTTTACATATGCGATTGCCTCGGTTAGGAAGCCGTCTGATGGAGGGAAGCCGATTGCCAGGGCTTTGTAATCTTTGGGCACTTTTTTCCTGTTTTCAGCATCCATGCTCCATTTTCCGCCAATTGGTTTTTGTTGTTGGTCAACGAGGATTTGCAGTTGCTTGCGCTGTCGGATGTAGAAGTCGGTTTGGTGGTAGTGGACCTTCCCATTAAAAAAATCTTTAGCATCCTGTTGGTCTGTCAAAAAATCCGGCCCCTGTACGACCAGCAGTTCCATGTTGCATTGACGGGCAGCGCGATGTAGCCTTCTGCTTAGCAGGTAGTCTGACGGGTTACAACAATGAATTGTTTGAACACCCTTGGCTGCCAGGCTTTTGATCAACTCAATGATTTGGTTTCTTGGGTCGGAAGTCGCAATGTATTCAATCGCATAACCCTTGTCTTTCAGTTCCTGTTCATAAGCTTTCATGCTCGCCCTGTGGAGGATGAGTTTTTGCCGATGGAAATTGAATTGCCTGAAAAATAATGCCTCTTCTGTAAGGATGATCGGTCTATTGGTTGCCAATGCAGGGTTGATACTGAAAAGCTGGTGTGGGAAAATGATTGAAACTGATGACATGCCATTCAAAACAAATCCCTGCTTCAAATGTTTATCCTTAAAAATCACATCAATGGAAAAATTGCATGGAAAACGCATCGTAGTGGCAGGTGCTTCGGGCGGAATTGGCAGTCATTTGTCTAAGTTGCTCAAACAAAGTGGTGCTGAGGTTTTCATGACCGGCAGGAATATCGATAAGCTAACTGCTGCGGCTACATCTGCGGGTGTTCCGGAAAGCCATATGGCTGTTGCAGATATCAGTAATGAAGCGGATATGGCAGCTTTGGGTGAGCGGGTTACGCAGGTCCTGGGTGTGCCTGACATGCTTGTCAATGCCGCTGGCATAGGCGTTATTAAACCGGTGGACCAATTGAGCCTGGAAGACTTCAACAGGTCATTGCAGGTAAACCTGGTTGGTACATTTCTTTTTGTGAAAACATTTTTGCCGGCGATGAAGGAAGCGAAAAAGGGACTGATTATTAATATTCCAGGTGTGTTGGGTAAAGTGCCCATGGCAGGTGCTGCAGCCTATTCTGCCAGCAAATATGGTATTGTGGGCATGATGCAAAGTATCCGGGAGGAGTTGAAAAGGACAGAAATCAGAATAACCAATTTGTTTCTTGGGGGAGTGGATTCACCATTTTGGGATACAATTGATTTGAAAGTGCAAAAAGACAAGATGATCCGTGAGGAAGAAGCCGCACGATCGATATGGTTTTTATGCCAGCAGCCCGCCAGTGGGGTGGTCAGTGAAATGGTTTTGCAGCCATTCAATCACCAGGCCATTTGATCATAGCATCGTTCCTCTCAGGAAAAGGTATGCAAAGTTGAAATAGATGATGACGCCGGTAACATCCACCAGTGTCGCAACAAATGGAGCAGATGATACGGCGGGGTCTGCTCCCAATTTTTTCAATACGATCGGCAACATGGATCCGGAAATGGTTCCAAATAAAACTACACCAATCAGGGAAAAGCCTACCACCAGCGCTACCAAAAAGTAGTGGGCTCCATAGACGTCAGGAAATATTTGTGACCAAACCATCACCCTTGAAAATCCAATGATTCCCAAAACTGTTCCCAACATTATTCCGGAAATGATTTCCCGCCGCATCACGGCCCACCAGTCGGCTAGGGTGACTTCTCCCACTGTAAGTGCCTGAATGATCAGAGACGAGGCTTGAGATCCGGTATTGCCTCCACTGGAAATGATTAGGGGGATGAAAAGGGATAGGATCAAGGCCTTATCGAGGGCATGTTCATAGCTGGCCATCGCAGTGGCGGTGAGCATTTCACCGAGGAAAAGAACAATCAACCAGCCAACCCTTTTTTTAAACAGTTTGAAGATGGAAATTTCCAGGTAGGGTTCTTCCAAAGCCTCGGTACCACCCATCTTTTGCATGTCTTCACTGAACTCTTCGTTGGCCACCCACAAAACGTCATCAATGGTTACGATGCCAATCAAGATATTATTGTTGTCTACAACAGGTAGCGCCACCCTGTTATTCATTTTGAATACCTGGTTGGCTTTCTCCTGGTCGTCGTATACATTGAGCTCTATATACCTTTCATCAGTAAGTTCACTCACCAGCCGGTCTGGAGGGGAAAGGAGAAACTCTTTGATTCTGACATCATCCACCAACTCTCCCTGATCGTTGATAACATAGATGACATCAATGGTTTCAGAATCCTGGCCAACTTCTCTAATATGCTCCAATACTTCAGCGATGGTCCAGTCTGCCTGAACAGCTATATAGTCTGGAGTCATCAGCCTTCCTACGCTTCCCTCAGGATATCCCAAGAGGGATAGGGTGATTTTCCTTTCTTCCGGGTTCAGCAACTTGATCAGTTCTCTCACTGCTTTGGGAGGAAGTTCTTCCAAAAAGGATGTACGGTCGTCAGCAGGTAATTCATTGAGGAGGGCTGCCAATTTGAAAGGTTGCAGTTCCTTGATGATGTCTTTTTGGATGCCCAATTCAAGGATTTTGAACGTGCTGGCAGCACGATGCACTTCCAACATATCCATTAGCTCCGTCGCCATTTCCCAGTTTTCTTCAATCAGTTGGGCAACCTCACTGATGTTCAGTTCATTGAGGAATTCAGGCAATTGGGCTTTGTTTTCTTCTTTGAGGAAGAACTCAAATTGATCCTGTAAGTCCATATTTTCATCGAATTGAACCATCCACACTGTCTTTGAAACAAAATTAATCATAGTTTTCAAGGGTGCAATATTATCTTCAGATGAAGCCGGTGATGGTGTACATTTGCTGATATAGGATTATTATTAGAAGTTTATGCCATGGACACCTTAGCAAAAAGGCATGTTGTTTTTCTGGTCGGTTTTATGGGCTCCGGTAAATCACATTACGGCAAGCTCCTGTCAGAAGCAATAGGAGTTCCTCATGTGGATCTGGATGCAGCCATTGAGGCAGAGGAAGGGATGACTATTGCAGCAATCTTTGCTGAAAAGGGGGAAGACTATTTCCGGGAGCAGGAGTCGAGGATGTTACGCTCCATTACAGCATCTTTTTCCGGACATATGAAAGAAAATGACCACAAAATCACTATTTTCGGTATCCTATCTTGCGGTGGTGGTACCCCCTGTTTTCATCAGAATATGGCGTGGATGAATGAACAGGGGATTACCGTATGGATTGCACCGGATGTTGATGTGCTGGTAAGCAGATTGGCAGGGGAAAAATCCAAAAGGCCTTTGATTGCCGGGCTTGACGATATGGAATTGAAAAGTCAGGTGTTGAAGAGGCTTGCAGACAGGGAAAAGTATTATGCTCAGGCGCATCTTAAAATTACTAACCCATCAGTCGCCATCTATGAATTACATGAACAAATCTTACATGCATCGACTTTTTTTTAAGGCAGGAACCCTCATGGGTTTGATAGGTGTCATTTTGGGAGCATTCGGCACACATTTGTTCAAGCCCTTGCTCACTGCGGATCTATTTTCCGGTTTTCAAACGGCCACCCATTACCAATTGTTCCATGTCATGGCCATTCTGCTCGCGGGCATCATGTCAAGGCATTACAAAAACAGGAAAATGCAATTGGCAGGTTATTTTTTCATCATTGGTGTGGTGCTTTTTTCCGGCTCCATTTATGCCCGGGTATTGCTTGAGTTGCTTGAACTCGGGAAGCCATTTGCTTTGGCCCTCATTACCCCGGTTGGTGGTGTCTTTTTGATGTTGGGGTGGTTATTGATGTTTCTTTCCATACCGAGCGCTTTGCAGTCAGAAAGGGATTCTGAGTGAAATATGATGTAAATTTGAGGTAACTGTCCGTCTTAGGGCAACCATCAAACCTCCCAACCTAATGGCCACGAGAAAGCGCAGTACAAAAAAAGAGGGCGATCCTGAAAAACTCATTGCAGAAAAGGATGAATCCATTGCTGTTGGTTCATTGATTAAAGATGAGCGTACACATAAAATCTTGGGGATAACCCTATTTTTCTTCTGTTTATTTCTTTTTGTTGCTTTCAGTTCTTATCTGTTCACTTGGACTGAAGATCAGGACAAGATTCGAGACACGGGCATTCGTATCCTATTGCCGAATGACCTGGAGATAACCAATCAGTTCGGTAGCTTGGGGGCTTATATTGCGTTTCTCTTTTTTGAGTATGGCTTCGGATTGGCCTCATACCTTTTTTGCTCCCTGTTTTTTGTTTTGGGGGTGAATCTACTTTTCGGTAAAAACATTTTTTCCATTGCCAGAAACTTGCGCTACATGCTTGTAGGGTTGGTGGTACTGAGTGTAAGTGCGTCTTTTTTCACTCCCAACGCTCTATTCAATTGGGGGGGTGCGGTAGGCAAATTTGGTTCAGGATGGCTGAAAGCTGTTTTGGGGTGGGCTGGAACTTTTGCATTGATCTGCCTATCGTTGTTGGCTTATGGCATCTGGCGTTTCAATCCCACATTCCGTTGGCCGCTGTCCGCCAAACAAGACCAAACAACAGCCATCATACCGCCCGCGGAGATGACTGATGAAGACATTTTGCCGGAGGATTTGCAGCCTAGATTGGACCTTACAGCCGCCGCATCGGAAAATGCCGGTAAAAATGTTCGAAAACCTATCGTTCAGCAACCTGTTAAGGAGCCGGAGTCTGTTCCGCCATTTGAACTCGTTCACCATCCCGACCAAGAAAATGAAGAGGAGTTTGAAACCGAGCAAGCGTTTGGAACCCAAGAGGAAAGCGAAATGGCGGTGGCTGCACCCGGGCTGATGCCTTTGGAAATCAAGCCAGTTGAGCCTTCTCCACAATTGTCGGAGAAAGCGGCCGCTGTTCTGGCCTCCCCCCGCTACGACCCTATTGCTGATTTGAAAGGGTATAAATATCCCGCATTGGATCTGTTGGCCCAGCATTCTGGTGAAAAAATTGTCATGGATCAGCATGAGCTGGAAGCCAACAAGAGCCAGATCATGCGTACCCTCAAAAACTATGATATTGATATCCAGAAAATATTTGCTACTGTAGGACCTACCGTAACCTTGTATGAAATTGTTCCGGCAGCCGGTGTAAGGATTTCCCGGATCAAGAATCTGGAAGATGATATCGCATTGAGTTTGTCAGCACTCGGCATCCGCATCATCGCCCCCATTCCCGGAAAGGGAACCATCGGTATCGAAGTGCCCAACGTTAAAAAAAGCATTGTGGGCATGCGCTCCTTGTTGGCCTCTGAAAAATTCCAGAAAAGCGATCATGCCCTTCCAATCGCATTGGGAAAGAAAATCGACAATGAAAATTTCATTGTCGACCTGGCTACTATGCCTCACTTGCTGATGGCTGGTGCCACAGGCCAGGGTAAATCAGTGGGACTGAACGCGATATTGGTATCCCTCTTGTACAAAAAACATCCTTCACAGCTGAAATTTGTGCTGGTGGATCCTAAAAAAGTGGAGCTCAGCCTGTACCGGATTATTGAAAAACATTTTCTGGCCAAACTTCCAGGGGATGATGACGCCATTATTACAGATACCCGCAAGGTAGTCAATACCCTCAATGCTCTTTGTATCGAGATGGATGAGCGTTATGATCTGCTCAAGGATGCAGGATGTAGGAATATCCGGGAATACAACGAAAAGTTTGCATCTAGGAAGCTCAATCCACAGAAGGGGCATAAATTCCTGCCCTTTATTGTTTTGGTGATTGATGAGTTTGCCGATCTGATTATGACGGCTGGAAAGGAGATTGAAACCCCTATCGCTAGGCTGGCGCAATTGGCCCGGGCCATTGGAATCCACCTCATTGTGGCTACCCAAAGACCTTCTGTGAACATCATTACCGGTACCATCAAAGCCAACTTCCCGGCCCGTATTGCCTTCAAAGTTTCTTCCAAGGTGGATAGCAGAACGATCCTGGACATTGGTGGTGCAGAGCAGCTCATTGGCCGGGGAGATATGCTGGTATCCTATCAGGGCGAGGTTACCCGTGTGCAGTGTGTTTTCGTTGATACCCCAGAAGTGGAAAAAGTGGCAGAATTCATTGGGGCTCAGCAAGGTTATGCCTCTGCTTTTGAATTGCCTGAAGTGATTGATGAAAAGGATTTGGAAGACAGGGAAGTCGATCTCTTGAGCAGAGACCCCCTCTTCAGTGAAGCGGCTTCGCTGATAGTTCAAAGTCAGATGGGCTCCACATCACTCATCCAACGGAGATTGAAATTGGGTTACAATAGGGCTGGCAGGTTGATGGACCAATTGGAAGCTTCCGGTATTGTGGGCCCCAGCAAAGGCAGCAAGGTGAGGGAAGTCTTGTTTAAAACAGAATATGAGTTGGACCAGTTTCTTAAATCAATGGAATAATCTTTTCTTTGCATCTGTTACAACACAAGCCGTATGAGCAAAAAATTTTTATCAACCCTTTTCCTGACTTTCATCATCCTCACTTCATTTGCTCAGGTTCCCAAAGGAATGGGCAAGAGTGACCCTGAAGCCAAAAAATTACTCGATGCGGTCAGTGCCAAATTCAAGACTTTCAAAAGCGTAAAAGCAGGATTCACTTTAAAGATTGAGAATGCTGCAGGCAAAGTGCAGGGAACCAAAACAGGAACGGTGATGATGAAGGGGGTGAAGTACCGTGTGAGCATCACTGGGCAAGAGATTTTTTGTGACGGGGCAACCATTTGGACGTACGATGTGGCTGCCAAAGAAGTTCAGGTCACAACCCTCGACAACAGCAGTGGGTCTATCACTCCCCAAAAGTTATTTACCAATTTTTACGACAAGGACTTTCTTTTTGTTCTTGGAACGGATATTAAACGCGACGGCAAAACCTTTCAGGTTGTTGAATTGACCCCCATAGACAAAACCAAGCCCTTTTTTAAAGTGGTGCTGGAAATAGATAAAGCTAACAAAGTGTTGATGTCTACCCGAGTCTTTGAGAAAAACGGCACCCGATACCTATATGCCATCAATTCCATGGCTACTGCAGCTGTAATTGCAGACGACAGTTTTGCCTTTACAGCCAAGAAATATCCCGGCGTTGAAGTTATAGATCTGAGGTAAGATTTTACTGATTGCCCCAGCGAAAGGATTTTACATCAAAGCCTGCCAGATCCAGCACCCTGTCGGTTACCGTGGCAACAGCTTCTTCAATAGTTTTGGGTTTGCTGTAAAAGGAAGGCGTGGCTGGACAGATAATGCCGCCGGCAAGGGTTATCGTTTCCATATTCCGGATCTGTACCAGATTATAAGGCGTTTCCCGGGCCACACAGATCAATTTTCTCCTCTCTTTCAAGATTACATCAGCAGCCCTGGTGATCAGGTCGTTTGAAATGCCCGAAGCAATCCTTCCCAATGTTCCCATCGAGCAGGGAGCAATGATCATGGTGTCATATTGCCCGGATCCAGAGGCGAATGGGGCGTTGAAATCGTTTTTGCTGTAAATCGG
>JBDLUN010000204.1:0-11596 GCA_039805245.1 Bacteroidota bacterium | reverse complement strand
GATGGAAAAATTTTGGAGCGGGATTATATCCCCATCATCATCGGAAATACCTTCAAAGGCCAACTGTGGAGTTACACGGATGTGACCCAGAACAAACAACTCCAAAAAAGTCTTGAAGAGGCCAAAAACAGGGCAGTAGCATCAGAAAAAGCCAAATCAACCTTTCTTTCAACGGTAAGTCATGAAATCCGGACTCCCATGCATGCAATCATGGGGTTCGCTGAGCAATTGACCTTGACCAGACTCGATGAACAGCAACGCTTTTACATCCATAACATACAGGATGCAGCAAATGGGTTGCTTGGTATTATCAATGATATCCTCGACATGACCAAAATTGAAGCCGGCAAGTTGAATATTGAAATGGGGGTTGTGAATTTGTATGAAATACTCAAAAGTGTGGAAAACATCCTTGAACCTAAAGCGGCAGAAAAGGGTTTGTCATTGATAACGGGTTTTGATGACAGGATTAATAATAGATTGAATGGTGATGCCATCCGTATCCGTCAAATTCTCATGAATATTTTGGGCAATGCCATTAAATTCACAGATTCGGGTTCCATTCACCTCAGCATGGAATTGAAACTTTCCAATTCTTTCAATCAGGTTATTCAACTGACTTGTACAGATACCGGTATTGGGATTGCCAAAGATGCAGTAGAGTTGGTATTCAATGATTTTTACCAGGAAAATAGTGGTGGCTACAATGGATTGGAAGGAACCGGTTTGGGATTGTCCATAACCAAAAAGTTGGTTGACATGATGTCTGGTACCATTAAATTGGAGAGCGAAAAAGGAATGGGTACAAGTGTTAATATCGAGATTCCTTTCCCATTGGTTCCGGGACAAGCTAGCCATGAAGTGATGCATAACATGGAGACTTGTCTTGACATGCAGGATAAGCGGGTGTTGATTGTAGAGGATAATAAATTGAACAGGAATCTATTCGTGATGATGTTGCAAAACATGGGGTGCCTGGTTAGTGAGGCTGAAAACGGCAAAGAGGCACTGGATATCATCGAACGTGAATATTTCGATATCGTATTGATGGATATCCAGATGCCAGTAATGGACGGTCCAACAGCATTAAGCAAACTGAGAGAACGTTCAGATCGGGATATTCCTGTTATTGCCCTGACAGCAACCGCTTTTCAATCGGAAATAAGCCACATGCTTAACATGGGTTTTGCAGATTGTATCACCAAACCAATAGACCAAAAAAATCTGCATCACAGGTTATGCATGTTTTTTAAAAGAGGAAAGTCTGAATCCCTGTATAATACTACACTCAAGGAAACGATATTGACAAGGATTAAGGAGATGGCCGGAAACGATGAGGCAAAAGTGGCCAACCTGATGCAATACTTGCTTGAAGAAGTCAGACTGGCGGTTCAAGAATGGCAAACTGCTTTGCTAAACAGTGATTGGGAATCAGCCCGCAAAATATTGCACAGGGAGAAAATGATGATCCATTCGGTTGGTATCCAGGGAATGGAAAAGATTATTCGCGATATTGAAAATAATCAAGCCGGGAAATCAGATGCAGAGATGCATTTGATGATTTCCCGGCTTATCGATTTGTTTCTTGATATCGAAAAGATGTTTATGCTTGGCGATTATTGAATCACCAGTTCAATTCTAATTTATTGTTCCGTCTTTCTGTATCGGCCATGCGTTTGCCCGGATCAATTTCGATTTTACGAAGATCTAGCAGCTTCCGACCAACACCGATGGTGTAGGTGGGATGTGTCCATTTCCAGGGTTCACCAACAGTTCTATTCAACATCGGCTCCTCGTTGGGTTTTGTGCCAAACATGAGATACTGGGGAATATATACAATCTCTCTGCTTCCGTCCTTGAACAATAATTCAACATCCAAAGGCATGGGCATTGTGCCATTGTTTCTGAACCTGATTTTCATTTGGCCACCCTCATCCCATAAGCTGTCAATGCCATAGTCGATTGTTTTGCTGGTATGAACAAAGAAATCCTTGTACCAATCCAATTGGATACCACTGACTTTTTCGGCAATCCTGATCAGGTCATTCAATTGTGGATGTTTGAATTTCCAAGTATTGAAATATTTGAGCAGAATGCTGTCCCTCGCCGGAGCGCCAACAATATAGCCCAGTTGTTCCATGAATACCTCACCTTTTGAGTAGGCATTGATGCTGTAAGCACTATTGGTTGCATAATGATCAGCATGGGTAGTCAAGGGTTCATTGTAATCACTTTTCGAAAGGGCAATGTAGGAATTGTAGGCGTCAAGATGGGGAAATGAATCTATATTCCCTTTGAGGTGATTTTGGACATTGGACTCTGCAAAACTGGTGAAGCCTTCGTCCATCCAAGGGTATAGGGATTCATTGGTGCCCAACATCATTTGATACCAGCTATGCATCCATTCGTGGATTACAACGCCCGTGCCAGCCCCTTTGAGCAAGGTAGCCATAGGGTATTCCATACCACCATCTCCTCCCTGTATGAATGAATATTGCTTGTAGGGGTATTCGCCGTAAGACTTATCCATGTAAGGTATTGCTTTTGAAGCAAGTTCCAATACACTGTCCCATTCCATCTTGTAATTGGCGATGAATTTCAATGCACTAGATCCCTGTTTCATTCGTGGGGGCAAGGACTCAAATTGTCTGGTCAGTTCAGCTGAATCAATTTTATAAAAGGCATGCAGTACCAAACCTTTTCTAACTGTTTTGGAGTTGTGGATATAATCGGGGTCGGCTGCCCACACAAAATCGTGCACATTGGGGGCCTTGAATCTCCAAGTGTGGGTTGGGCCCTTGCCAACTTTCAGCGGTAAAGTCGATTGTTTCTCATAACCGAAACCAATCTCATGGGCATTTTGCAAATATCCGGTTCCGGCTACAACATATTTGCTATCGATTTGGATATTGACATCGAAATCACCCCAAACGCCGTAAAATTCGCGTGCAATATAGGGTGTTGGATGCCAGCCCTGTTCATCATATTCACAGAGTTTCGGATACCATTGCGCCATACTAAACCGGACGCCCTCCGCATTATCCCGGCCACTTCTGCGGACCTGAACTGGAACCTGTGCCTTGAAGTCGAGTTCAATAGTGGCCTTGCTTTGTGGCAATATGGGTTTGGACAATTCCACTTTCAATATGGTTTCATAAAGGGTTGTTTTCTGGATCTCACCATTGACTTTGAGATTGCTCACTTCCTGGTATCCGATTTCATCTGCTTTCAGCTTGGAGATACGATCTCTTACGCGGGCATCCCAATCCGGACGGCCCCTGACAATTCTTTTGCCTATCTCCTGACTGCGCATATCCATCATGCTTCCGGGCTGAAATGCATTCCATTGCAGGTGGTAATATAAAGTTCGAAGCGTGTCTGGGGAATTATTCCAGTATTCAAGTCGCTGTTTGCCCGCAAATTTATTTGCTGCAGCATCCACCACCACATCCATCTTGTAATGAACGCGCTGTTGCCATCTTGAGGGCTGTGCAAAAATTGTTAAAGAGCTCATTATGAGCATGATACAAGCTGCAATTGAAGTGAATTTACTCATGTTCAAAGTTGATGTTGCTGATTAATGCTGATATACCCTAACGAAATCGACTTCCATCTTACGGGGCCAGATGGATTTGTCTACACCTTTTTGTCCACCCCAATTACCGCCTACGGCCAAATTGAGAATAAGATACATTTTGTTGTCAAATGGCCATGCATCAGTCCCTGATTGCTCATTGGGATAAGTAAAATAATACAAGCCATCCATTCCGATCTTCAAAATATCCTTATTCCATTCCACTTGATAGGTGTGGAATTGCTCTGCACAATCCGGTACCTTGATTTGATTGGCTTTTTGTGTGCCGATGATGTGGTTGTATTTTTTGGTATGAATGGTGCCGTGCACAACGCCATGATCAAATCCTACATGTTCCATGATATCAATTTCCCCATCTTCGGGCCAACGCAATGGCATTTTCGAAGACAGCATCCAGATGGCTGGCCAAGTGCCAACACCTGAAGGGAGTTTGGCACGCACCTCTATTTTTCCTTCACTCCAAGCTGCTTTTTCCCGGGTAACGAGTCGAGCTGAACTGAAATCCTTGCCTTCAATCTGCTCCTGATGGGCTTCGATGGTTAATATTCCGCCACCTACTCGAGCGTTTTGGGTTCTCTTGGCTGTATAATACTGCAATTCATTGTTGCCCCAACCATGCCCTCCTATATCATAACCCCATTTGGTGCTGTCAGGGAGTCCCTGGCCATCAAATTCATCAGACCAAACCAATTTCCACTGCTCAGTCTTCGATTGTCCGTTTACATTATGACCCATAAAGCAGGTCATAACAAAGCTTGCAAGCAAGCCAATCATTGCTTTTTTCATATTCATCCCAATTTAATACCATTTTATAAATTAAGTCTGATTTTTGGCAGTAATGTTTTTCAGTCCTACTTTTGCAACGTGTTACAAAACATACATATCCATCATCATCTTATCCCTTAGGTGGGCCTTGATGTGATGTATACATAATTCAGGCTTGCCAGTGGTAAGCCTTTTTTATTTTTAAGGCATAAACAAATCTTATGTTGAGAATCGCGGTTCAAAAATCAGGTCGGCTTTACGAAGATTCTGTCCAATTGTTGAAGGAGTGTGGCATCGACCTCCGCAATGTAAAAGACAGGTTGAGAACAGTATCAGAAAATTTTCCGTTGGAGGTGTTTTTCCTCAGGGATGATGATATTCCCGAATATGTGGAGGACGGAGTGGCCGACATCGGTATAGTAGGGCAGAATGTGTTGATGGAAAAAGGACGTCAGGTGAATACTGTTGAATCGCTTGGTTTCGGGAAATGCAGGCTTTCCATCGCTGTTCCCAGAGCATTTGACTATGACGGCATTGCATCATTGGAAGGCAAACGCATTGCAACGAGTTATCCAGCACTAGTCAAGCAGTATTTTGCTGATAATCAAGTGAGTGCATCGATTCATGAAATCAGTGGTTCAGTGGAGATTGCACCGGGTATCGGACTTTCTGATGCCGTTGCAGATCTGGTAAGCAGTGGAGGCACCCTATTTATGAACGGACTGAAAGAAGTTGAAGTTATTCTGGAGTCACAGGCTGTTTTGGTGGCCAAAAACAATCTGAGTGCAGAACAGGCAGCCATACTTGACAAATTACTGTTTAGAATCAGGGCGGTAAAAAAGGCAAAAAAGACCAAATACATCCTACTCAATGCCCCCAACGATCAACTGGAAAGCATCATTTCCATTTTGCCTGGTATGAGAAGCCCAACGGTATTGCCACTGGCCCAAAGTGGTTGGAGCAGTGTGCATAGCGTGCTGAGTGAGGATGAGTTTTGGGACCGCATTGAAAAGTTGAAGGCCGCAGGTGCTGAAGGGATATTGGTAGTACCGATTGAGAAAATGATCATTTAAAATTTACCTATGCAGTTGATACGAAACCCCGCCAGGCAGGAATGGCCTAGTATATTGGCAAGGCCTGTTTTGGATAATGCAGCACTGCTCGCTCAGGTTGGTGAGGTGTTGGATGATATCAGAAAATCTGGAGATGTAGCACTCGGGAAGTATATCATAAAGTTTGATGGTGAAATCCAAGGAGATTTAAGGGTCTCCGCTTCATCTATTGTGCAAGCTGGAGATGAACTCGATATTGAATTGAAGCAAGCAATTGATGTGGCTTTCAATAATATAAGTCGGTTTCATACAGCACAACAGGAGCTTGTTCAACCCATTGAGACTACTGCTGGTGTGGTTTGCTGGCGCAAGTCGCTCCCGATCAGCAGGGTAGGCCTTTATATTCCTGGTGGTTCTGCCCCTCTTTTTTCTACAGTTTTGATGCTGGGAATTCCGGCAATGCTTGCAGGATGCAAGGAAGTCGTAATCTGCACACCAGCAGGGAAAGATGGTACTATCCATCCTGCAATATTGTATGCAGCAGGAAAGGTAGGCATTCAAGAAATATACCGCATAGGCGGTGCCCAGGCCATTGCTGCCATGGCATCAGGTACATCAACCATAGCCAAAGTTGATAAGATCTTTGGGCCTGGTAATCAATATGTTACTGCTGCAAAGCAATTGGTCCAAATGCAAGGTGTGGCCATCGATATGCCCGCCGGGCCGAGTGAAGTTTGCGTACTGGCTGATGAAACGGCCAATCCGGCTTTTATTGCAGCCGATTTGCTTTCTCAAGCTGAACACGGACCTGATTCCCAGGTTTTGCTGGTCACCAATAATGCCTCCATCATTAATGACACGAATATTGCACTCGAAACGCAACTCCAGCAGCTTGGGAGAAAATCCATCGCTGAATTGGCGCTTCAAAACAGCAAGGCGATCTTGGTTGCCAATATGGATGAAGCTATGGATATGGTCAATGCCTATGCAGCCGAACACCTGATTATCGCTTCAACACAGTACGAAAAATACATGGATAAGGTTGAACATGCCGGTTCGGTATTTTTGGGCAACCTTACCCCTGAAAGTGCAGGTGATTATGCCAGCGGAACCAACCATACCTTACCCACAAACGGGTATGCACGGGCTTACAGTGGTGTGAGTTTGGATAGTTTTGTCAAGAAAGTGACCTTCCAGCATATCAATGAAAGCGGTATCCGTAATTTGGGCCCTGCCATCATCACCATGGCTCAAGCCGAAGGGCTTGATGCGCATGCCAATGCTGTTAAGATCAGATTAAACCAATAAGCGATGTTTAACCCAGATTCAATTGTCAGAAAAAATATCCGGGAAATGAAACCCTATTCTTCCGCAAGGGATGAATTCAAAGGGGAGGCACGTGTTTTTCTGGATGCCAATGAGAATGCCCTCGGTTCCCCTTCACTCAAATGGTATAACCGATATCCGGATCCCATGCAGTGGGAGATCAAAGACAAGCTCAGTGTCATCAAAAAAATTCCTGCAACACAGATTTTTCTGGGTAACGGCAGTGACGAACCCATTGACCTCTTGTACCGCTGTTTTTGTGAGCCTGGTCTCGATGAAGTGATTGTTTGTCCGCCTACCTATGGGATGTATGAAGTGTCTGCCAATATCAACGACATTAAACTCACCAGGGTTCCACTTACATCATCTTTTCAGCTTGATCTGGAAGCCATTGAACAGGCTATTCAACCAAGGACCAAAATCATCTGGATATGTTCTCCCAATAATCCTACCGGCAACAGTATCGACAGGCAGGATATCGAAATGATTCTCAATAATTTTGATGGAATAGTTGTCATAGATGAAGCGTACATTAATTTTTCCAGACAACGATCTTTCATCGGCGACCTTTCCGATTATCCGAATTTGGTCGTTCTCCAGACCCTGAGTAAGGCTTGGGGACTTGCCGGTTTGAGATTGGGTATGGCTTTTGCCTCTGAAAAAATAGTTGCTTATTTGAACAAAATCAAGCCTCCCTACAATATCAGCAAGCCGGTACAGGATCTGGTGCTTAAAGCATTGGATGAGGTAGGTCAGGTCAATGATATGATTATGTTGCTTGTTGATTCAAGAGCCCGGTTGGAGCAGGCACTGGGGGAACTGTCTGCAGTTTTACAAGTTTATCCTTCAGATGCCAATTTCTTGCTGGTGAAATTTGATGATGCAAAAGCCATGTATGCCCATTTGCTGAATCTCGGCATTGTTGTACGCGACAGAAGCAATGTTGTTTTGTGCGATCAGTGTTTGCGAATTACAGTCGGTACAGACCCGGAAAATGACAGCCTTGTAAATGGTATCAAGTCTTTCAACCCTCAAATCCTTTCATGAAAAAAGTATTGTTTATTGATCGCGATGGAACACTGATTTTGGAAGCACCTCCGACTTTCCAAATAGATCACTTTGATAAACTCACCTTTTATCCGGGGGTATTCCAACATTTGTCCAAAATCGTTCGTGAGTTCGATTTTGAATTGGCCATGGTTTCCAATCAGGATGGACTTGGAACAGACTCTTTCCCCTTGCACACTTTTGAGCCTGTTCACCAACATATTATTAAAACACTGAGCGGCGAGGGGATTGTTTTTGACGAAATCTTTATAGATCCGAGCATGCCGGAGGAAAATTCGCCATCACGCAAGCCGGATACGGGTATGTTGAAGAAGTACTTGGATACACCGGATTATGATCTGGCTGGTTCCTACGTTATTGGTGATAGGCTAACGGATGTACAACTTGCCTTTAATTTAGGTTCCAAATGTATTCTGATCAATAATCCTGAAGGGGTAGGGGCCCTTGATGTTGCTGATTTGCCAGCTGAACTGCAGGAAACCATCGTGCTGGAAACCAGGGATTGGGCATCCATACATGCATTCCTGAAAAATGGTTTGCGTAAAGTGAATCATATCCGTAATACCAGCGAAACCAAAATTTCCATTCAGCTTGACATCGATGGTTCTGGGAAGTCAAATATCCATACCGGGTTGGGATTTTTTGATCACATGCTTGACCAGATTGCACGCCATGGTAAAATGGATCTCCAAATACAGGTGCAGGGCGACTTGCATATCGATGAACATCATACCATTGAAGATACTGGAATAGCCTTGGGGGAAGCAATGTATTTGGCATTAAGCGATAAGCGGGGTATGGAACGCTATGGTTTTGCGCTTCCTATGGATGAAGCTGAAGCAAAGGTGTTGATTGATTTCGGGGGCCGCAATTGGATTGTTTGGAATGCTGCTTTTTCACGTGAGAAAGTTGGCGATATGCCGACAGAAATGTTTTTTCATTTTTTCAAATCCTTCTCTGATGCAGCCAAATGCAATTTGAATGTAGAATGCAAAGGAGATAACGAGCATCATAAGATTGAAGCCATTTTTAAGGCCTTTGCTAAAGCTATCAGGATGGCAGTCAAGAAAGATCCATTCCATGATGCACTTCCCACAACGAAAGGAATTATCTAATGAAAAGACCCGGTGAGAACACCGGGTCTTTATGTCTTTTTCAGCCACTTGGATTGTTATGATGTCATTTCACGGTTCTGTACCACGGTTTTTTTAGGATTTGGAGATGGCTTTAGGACAATTGGATGTTTGGTTTTTGGTTAGGATTGTTGGAAATTGGATTTGGTTTTTGTTTGGATGATTGGATTTTTTTTGGTTTTTCTGGATTGTCGGGTTTTTCAGTTTTTTTGGTTTTTTTGGTCTTTCTGAGGATGGTTGGATTTGGTTGGAAAATCGATTGAAAAAGTCACTTGCCTGTTCAAAGGAATTGGATGTTTTTGGTTTTTCAGGACATTTGGTTTTTCAAGCCGTTTGTTTTTCGATCAACTTTCTGATACAAAACTATACCAAAACAAGTCGCTGCACAAGAGCAAAACCGCCCTTTTATTGAGGTTCATTTTTTACCGTCTTTTTTGTGAAACTACGTTTTAATAGATAGTAAATATACGTGAAATCATTTGGTCATGGCCTGGAGAATGTCATATTGTGTAACAATATGCAGTGTGCCGCCTTCATCCCTACTCATGACGGCACCACTTTCCTTGGAAATCAGCTTGCTTATTTTTTCCAATGGGGAATTGAAATCAACCACAGGGTAGGGCTTTTCAAGTGCATTGCCGATGCTTACTTTGCTGAAAGCCCTGTCAGTAAACATTTTTTGGAATAAGCCATTTTCACTGATTGATCCAATCATCAGTTCATCCTGCATCACCGGGATGTGTTCTATTTCATATTTCTGCATCAATGCAACGGCATCAGCGATGGTTTGTTCTGGAGTAACCACAATGAGTTTTTGCTTGTTGCCCCTGGAAGCAACAATATCCTTGAAAGTTTTCACATCAAGGAATCCTCTTTCCATCATCCACTGATCATTATATATTTTACCAACGTATCGGCTGCCATGGTCATGAAAAATGCAAACAACAAGATCATCGGGCTGCAACTCGCTTCTCATTTGCATCAGACCCTGAAGGCAACTTCCTGCACTGTAACCGCAAAACAGTCCTTCTTCCCTTGATAGCCTTCTGGCCATGATGGCACCATCCTTATCTGTAACCTGCTCAAAATGGTCGATTACAGACATGTCGAAATTCTCCGGAACAAAATCCTCACCGAATCCTTCTGAGATATAGGGGTGCACTTCCTTCATGTCAATGATGCCTGTCCGGAAATATTTGGTCAGCAACGAACCATATACATCAACAGCCCATATTTTGATTGCAGGATTTTTTTCCTTCAAATACATGGCAGTTCCAGTAACAGTTCCTCCCGTGCCGGCAGTACAGATAAGGTGTGTCACTTTTCCGTCTGTTTGTTCCCAGATTTCCGGACCGGTGGTTTCGTAATGCGCCAACCTGTTGGAGAGGTTGTCATACTGGTTCGCGTGAAAAGAATTGGGTATTTCTTTAGCCAATCTTCTGGCTACAGAATAGTAGCTTTTAGGGTCTTCTGGTTCAACGTTGGTTGGACAAACAATCACCTCTGCACCTACAGCCCTCAGGATGTCGATTTTTTCCTTGGATTGTTTGTCGGTTGTGGTAAAGATGCATTTATACCCTTTGACGATGGCCGCCAACGCCAATCCCATCCCTGTATTGCCCGATGTGCATTCTATGATCGTACCTCCCGGTTGCAGTTTTCCTTCCCGTTCAGCCACCTCAACCATTTTCAGCGCCATCCTGTCTTTGATGGAATTCCCGGGATTGAAATAATCCACTTTTGCCAATACCTGACAGGGCAGTGACCGTGTAATGTTGTTCAATCGGATTAACGGTGTGTTGCCAATGGTTTCGAGGATGTTGTTCTTGATATTCATCTTTGTCTGGTTAACACGACAAAGCTAGTTCAAATTCATCCCTTGGGGGATAAGTTTTTTTCAGGTGTATTGACTTCAAAACTGAGTTTTGCGGTAATCCGGTATTCAATGATTTTATTGTTTTCATCAACAGCTACACTGTGGTCTTTGATGTAGACCGATTTGATGTGGTGCACCGTTTTGGCGGCTTCGTGGATGGCTTTTTGTGCGGCATCTTCCCAGCTTACTGGAGATTGGGCAAGCAATTCAATGACTTTTACAATAGACATGATTGATGGTTTTATGATGAATAGGCAAGTTATCATGAAACGAATCCCAATCACTTGATCTTGGTCAGCCTTGCAAGAAGCATCAATCATTAAACAGCATGATTGTTGGAAGGCTTTTTTACAGCAAAACCAAATTCTTTTGGAAAAAAAATATGCCTAAAAAAAAGCTGCAAATCCCGAAATCACCACCTGAAATTATCCCTCCAGTAGAGCCGGAATATCAGCCTTACATAGATCCTGAAGATCCTTTCATCCCGGAATTTGATCCGGATGATATTCCAGAGGAAGATCCTTTTGAAACGCCACCTGTTGAGGTGCCGCCACCAGGAGAGGGACCGTTATGATTAAACTCATGCAGGGTAATGATTTGAAATCTGGGAAACCGGCACTTGAAAATTATAATATTGTATCAGTCGGTTGACAGTATTTATTGCTGATGCCGGTAAGATTAAAGCAGACAATAAGGCTTCGTAAAAAGAGTCAAAAACTGCTGTATCGCGGAACTGGAGACATCCAGTTCCTTTTTTATATAAATAATCCCCAACCGAAGT
>JBDLUN010000203.1:0-10400 GCA_039805245.1 Bacteroidota bacterium | reverse complement strand
CCTCAGCCGTTCATCCTTTTTAACAGACAGAGCAAAAGAATAGTGCTAATTTTGTCATCTCAATTTTATTAAAACTTTATTCAATACAACAATCGATATGAAACAAACATTCACTTTGCTTGCCCTCCTGCTGACATGCACCGTCTTCGCACAACCCAAAGTGGTGGAAAGGGCAGTTATCAAAGCCAAAACAGAAATAACATTTCCTGAAAACTTCACTCCGGGCGGACCTGGTGGTCCTGGCGGCGGTGGCGGTGGAGAAGGCATGAATTTCACGATGCCCAGAGACATGGAAACCACCACCACCATGTACTATACACCTGACTTCATGAAAGTGGAAAGCATGTCTGATTTCGGTAACAACGTTGTTATCACAGACCGCATCAACAAGAAGACCACCACCCTGATTGAAGCCATGGGCAGAAAAACAGGCTTTTTTTCCACTGACGCAGAAGCAGAACAGCGCAATGCCCGTCAGGATTCCATGCGCAATGCCAGAAGGGATTCATTGGCGCAGCTTGGACTCACTTTCCGCGACAACAAGCCTGAATTGGTCTATTCTGAAGAAACCAAAAAAGTGTCTGGGGTAACTTGCAAAAAGGTGACCATCAAAACGACCGGTCAAAACGGACAAGTCAGTGAAAGTGTCATTTGGTATGACCCCTCCTTTAAAATTGCTCCATCTTCCACCAAGGCAGGAGCCAACCCCGGCGGTTTCGGTGGCGGCCGTGGAGGCATGTCGATGGCCGGTGGTATGCAAGGACTGGAGTTGATAGAAGGATTCCCTATGGAATATGAAATGACAAGGGGTAACGGATTCAAAATCCACATGACTGTTTTGAAGGCCCAACCCGACGCAGCGATTGACGCCAAGACTTTCGAAATCCCCAAAGGATTTGACATCAAACCACAAAGTGCCATGGAAAACGGTGGCGGCATGCGGATGATTTTCAGGAATGGGAATTAGGTGAACGGCCAGGGATGAGGGATAAGGCAAAAGGCATTAGGCACAAGGCACGAGCTTGCCAACCAAAGGTTGGTAAACCTGCCGAAGGCAGGGGAATAGTTAATTAGTTCAAATGAGTAAGTCATTGCTGAAAAAATGGGCAATCCCTTTGGTGGGTGTAGTTTTCACCTTGTGGTTTGCATCCAACATGGAGAGGGTTGAGCGTTTCTATTCCAATGGTTTTTATCAATACATTTCAAAAGGGGTTCGCCTGGTGGCGGCCCCCTTTCCTTTTAGCGTAGGGGATATCCTGTATAGCCTCCTCATTGTTTGGGTTGGATGGAAAACAATCCGGTTTTTCAAAGAATTGAAGAATAACTCCAACAAGCTGGCTCATTTTCGGATGGCCATGTTTAGTGTGTTATGGGTTTGTATTATTGGCTGGTTGGTATTTCAGTGGTGTTGGGGCATCAACTATTACCGGATAGGTATCTCGGAGCAATTCGGATTGCAAAAGAAAAAACCAGCGCAATCGGAAGTCGAACGTTTTGCCCACCTCATGCTCGAGCAAGTGAACGCCAATGCAAGTGCTCGGGAGCGGGACAAGGATTTCGCGCTGAATAGCACCCGAGTCCAAAACGCCTATGGTAAGCTGTCTACAATCCATCCAAACCTTCACTACTCCCCTGTTGCGTTCAAGTCGTCACTTTTTGGCGTAATCGGCAACTACATGGGTTACAGCGGATACTTCAATCCGCTTTCCGGCGAAGCACAAGTCAATACCCATATGCCCGATTTCGTTCAACCATTTACAGGATTGCATGAGGTGGCACACCAATTGGGTTATGCCAAAGAAAGTGAAGCCAGTTTCATCGGTTTCCTGGCGGCATACCATTCAGGTGACAGCACTTTCCAATATTCAGCAAGTCTGGAGATGTTTCTATTTGCACAGGGCGCTTTGTACCGTGCAGACAGCACCAAAGCCAAAGCCCTGAAAAAAGCATTACCTGCAGTAGCTAAAAAAGATCTGGAAGCGTATCGGCAATTCTACTTGCGGTATCAGGGCCCTGTCGACGACCTCACCACCTGGTTTTATACCCGTTTCCTCAAATGGAACAACCAACCGGAAGGCATGCACAGCTACAACCGCAGCATGGTATATGTTTTAAGATATATTTTGGATAATCCGGTAAAATAATTACCTTTGCCATCCCTAAAAAGGTTCGTATGTCTGGTCGCCGGGATTATGATATCGCTTTCGTGGGGTTGAAACCCGGTGTCACAGCATTCAACTATGCATTGGGTGATGAGTTCTTTGAGGCTGAAAAGCCATCCGATTTTCAAGATTGTCGTGCGCAGGTGAAACTTTCCTTGGATAAGCATCCTGGTTTCATGCAACTGAAATTTGAAATCGGAGGTACAACCGAAATGCAATGCAACCGCTGTGGCAATCCGCTTGAAATCAACCTTTGGGATGATTTTGAAGTGGTGGTCAAACTGGTTGACAATCCTGAAGAAATGAATGAAAACAACGATGACCCGGATGTTTTTTTCATTGCCAGGACAGACAGCCATCTCAACGTAAAAGACTGGTTATCTGAATTCATCCAGCTCAGCATGCCCACCTACCCTGCCTGTGACGAACGGGAAATGGGTGGACCGAAATGTAACAAGGAAGTGCTGGCCATGCTTCAGAAATCGACAGAAAACGAAGAAAACATAAGCAACCCAATCTGGAAAGGATTGGATAAATTTAAAGACAACTAAAATAGAATACAATGCCAAATCCCAAACGCCGCCACTCCCAGCAGAGAAGCGCCAAAAGAAGGACACACTACAAGGCTGAAACAGTTACCTTGAGCAAAGACTCCACAACTGGAGAACTGCATGTCCGTCACCGTGCCCATGTTAGTGAAGGCAAACTCATTTACAAGGGTAAAGTGGTTGCTGAAAAGTCGCCAATCAACTAGCCTTTTAACCATTCCAAGATAACATTCCAATTCCACAACCGTGGGATTGGAATTTTTTGTTTACATCATTTCTATTCAACTTTACAGCATGAATATAGGAATTGACATGATGGGCGGTGATTTCGCCCCTAAGGAAGCGGTGGTGGGGATTAAGTTGCTAAGGGAAGAGGGACAAGTGACGAGGGACAAGGGACAAGTGACGAGGGATGAGGACTTGAGCCTGACGCTTTTTGGAGATGAAAATCAACTCAATCCACTGTTGGACGAATATGGCATTGATCGTAATGGTATCAAAATCGTTCACACCACGCAGGTGATTGATATGCATGAGCATCCTACGAAAGCCATGAAAGAGAAGCCTGACTCCTCCATTGCGGTTGGATTTGGGTACCTGGCCAAAGGGATGACTGACGCTTTCATCAGCGCGGGTAATACCGGTGCCATGATGGTTGGATCTTTGTTCAGCATCAGGGCCATTGAAGGCATCCAAAGGCCTACTATCGGCGCCTATATGCCGCGGGAGAATGGGAAATTGGGATGGTTGCTGGACGCAGGAATCAATGCAGATTGCAAGCCGGAAAATCTTGCGCAATTTGCTATGCTTGGTTCCATTTTCGCTGAACAGGTCTTGAACATCGCCAATCCGCGTGTGGGGTTGGTAAATATCGGTGAAGAGGAAGGGAAAGGGAACATTCTGGCACAGGCGGCTTATCCGTTATTGAAAGCCATGGATACCATCAACTTTGTTGGCAACATAGAAGGCAGGGATATCTTCCTCGACAATGCCGATGTGATGGTCTGTGAAGGTTTTACGGGCAATGTGATCTTGAAGCTGGCAGAAAGCATCCATGGCTTGGTTCAGCGGAGAAATATTCAGGATGAGTTTTTCAACATGTTCGAATTTGAACAATATGGCGGTGTTCCCGTGTTGGGTGTGAATAAGCCGGTAATAATTGGTCATGGCATTTCCCATGGCAAGGCTTTCAAAAATATGATCAGCATTGCCCGGACAATGATTGAAAAAGATGTCATCCGATTGATCAAAGAGAAACTGTAGTCCCAGGTTATTTGTCCTGCATATAAATGGCATAAACCAAACCAGCCCCCAGGTAGAGTACTGGCGAAATCAGGAACTCAACAATGGGTGCTACAGAGGCCCTGATGCCATAGGCAACAGGCGCAATCAGGTATTCCCAACAAGTCACCAAACCGAGATAGGCAATGAGTGTTACATGGACCAAGTGCCATATTCCGGTCAACCAAGTTATGCCTGTTCGCTGTAAAACAAAACCACCAGTCATATAAACCAGTGCAATCGTAAACCAACGAAACAATTGCCTGAAAAGTCCGGGAAAACCGGGTATTTCCAAGTTGGGCCGGGACAATAAAAGCTGAATCGTAGAGTAGGCCAGCAGGATCAAGAGCAGGCCTTTCCAGTAATTGGTGGGGAACTTCAATCCGAATATGTTTTCCATCGAACCGAAATGAATTGTGTCAGGAAATGGGAGTGGTCAAGCGGGGTTTCACCTTAGCTACGTATACAATCCATATAAAAAAAGTATAGGCGTACACCACCAGATTGAAAATATATTTATGGGCAAAATCGAAATGGCGTGGGTATTCCATGTTCACTACTCCCAACATGGCACATCTCAACACATTCAATGCGAACAGACCCAGGGTGCCGGCAGCAACAAAAACCAGTTTCTTTTTCCAACTGCCCTTGAAACACAAGATGAATCCTGCAGTAAGTACCATCAGTTCCAAACCATTGCAAGCCTGGTAGATTCCCAAAACAGCCCTGCCTCCAGGGTTATAGATGTAACTGTGGGTAACCCAAACCTGTTCATCACCATAAGTCTTTAGCTTGTGGGTATGTTTGGCTTCAAATGCATCACCTTGGTAAAAAACAGACATCGCCCAGGCAGAAGATGAACCCAAGGTCCGGACCAACCAGGCATCAGGGATTTCATTGGGGAGCATCAGGAAAATGTAAACAGCCTTCCAGAGCACAAAAACAAGTACCACCCTGCCCAAAAAATGGCTGACTTCACGGGGTATTGACCTGACTGAACGCAACAGATTGTTTATCATAAATCAGCAAACATTTGATCAGCCATTGAACAGCTTAATTCAATTATACTGTCCAATAATGACTTAATCGCAAGTTACTGTTTCCTGAATCAACTTTTCAACAAATACCGATTCAATAATTCTGGTAATACGTCTCAATTCATTGAGTTTTAACACAGAACCACTGGGAAGACAAATCCCCGTTTCAAAAAGCTTTTGGGAAATACCATTCACATAGGCTTTCTCTTTTGCAAAAACAGGTTGCATGTGCATGGGCATCCAAACCGGTCTTGTTTCAATATTCTTTTCGTTGAGAAGCTCAATGATATCCGAAGACCTGATACCATCGGCTGCTTCTTCGTCAATCAGAATGGTGGTAAGCCAACGGTTTGATATGCTACCTGTCTCCTCATTACAAAAACTCAATCCGCTCAGGCTAGAGAGACTTTGAAGATAATATATGAAATTGCTTCTGCGCAATTCTACCCGTTCATTGAGAACTTCCATTTGTCCCCTGCCGATACCAGCAACTACATTGCTCATCCGATAGTTGTAACCAACTTCCTTATGTTCATAGTGCAGTTTGGGTTCTCTTGTTTGGTTGGCATAATACCTTGCACGCTCAGCGTAGGTTGCATTATTGCTCAGCAAGGCTCCACCACCACTGGTGGTGATGATTTTGTTGCCATTGAAACTCAAGATTCCGATATCACCAATTGTTCCGCAGGCTTTACCATGATAAGTAGATCCCATAGCCTCAGCTGCATCTTCAATTACCGGTACACCAAATTCACGGGCAATGGCCATGATTTCATTCATCTTGGCTGGCATCCCATACAGATGAACCACAATGATTGCGCCGATTGTTTTACCTTCAGCAACCTGGTCTAGCATGGCCTGACGCAACAATTCAGGATCCATATTCCAAGTGTCCATTTCACTGTCGATGAAAACAGGTCGGGCACCTACATAGTCAATACAAAATGCTGAGGCTGCAAAAGTCAGACTCTGACACATCACCACATCCCCCTTGCTCACGCCAAGCGCCATCAAAGCCAAATGAAGGGCAGCAGTTCCACTACTTAAAGGAACAGCATGTGCCACATCCATTCTTTCGCAAAGCTGCTTTTCGAAAACATCAAGGTTGTTACCAAACGGAGCAATCCAATTAGTAGCAAATGCCTCAGCAACATATTTTTCCTCATTGCCACCCATGTGTGGGGGAGAAAGAAAAATCCTCTCATAATCCAAATTCATTTTGTAAACCATATCTACTTGATTTTCGCGGGTACGCCAATTACTGTTTTGCCATCCGGCACATCTTTAACCACAACTGCTCCTGCACCGATTTTACACCACTTGCCTATTTTCACATAAGGCAGCACCACTGCCCCCATTCCAATCAAACTTCCCTCCCCCACTTCAACATTTCCAGCCAGGGTTGCTGCTGGAGCAACATGAACGAAATCCCCTAACACACATTCATGGTCAACACTAGAATTGGTGTTCAAAATGCAATGTTTGCCAATATTGGACTTTGCATTGACAATAGCACCAGGCATTATCATTGTACCGGAATCCACTGTTGAATTTCGGGAGATGACAGCTGAAGGATGAATAACTTTTCTTTTATGGGAAAATCCTTTATGGGCATATGCATGCCTTATTTCATTATTTCCAATAGCTATTACGAAATCAATATCATTAGTATCATTATCAAAAGACTGGCTGTCTAACACCGGGTAATCCAAACAATTTTTTTTGGTCTGATCGTCATCAAAAAAACCCAGCACCTCTTCCCCCATGGCTTCAATTGTTTCAGCAACAACCATGCCGTGACCACCTGCCCCAATTATGATCCAACGCTTACTCATATCGCTAAAGATTCATCTGTTCCTGTAAACCGGCCAAGAGGCAACCCATGGTTTCCATTGATACCTTTGGCTCCGAATACAACCCATAACGTTTTAAAAAGAATTTTAATATCCAGACCCAAAGAACAATTTTCAACATACTGCAAGTCATAGTTGAACTTAGACTCCCACGTGATGAGGTTTCTGCCGCTAACCTGCGCGAGGCCAGTAATTCCGGGCTTCACCAAATGCCTTTTCAATTGTTCATCAGAATAAAGCGGAAGGTAATCGGGCAAAAGTGGACGAGGACCTACGATGCTCATATCACCTTTGATGACATTGATCAATTGGGGGATTTCATCGAGTGATGTCATCCTTAACATATTCCCCAAAGGATGCATACGCAAATGGTCATCCAACAGCTTGCCGTTGGCGTCGGTGCAATCGCTCATGGTCCGGAATTTCAGGAGGTTAAAAGTGTTGCCATGAAGCCCGGCCCTTTTCTGAACGAAGAATGCCTGCTTGCAACCGGATACTTTCAAAATGATGTAAACCAAAACAAAAAATGGGGAGAGTAAAAAAAGCATGGTCACTCCCAACAGCAGGTCAACTGCTCTCTTCAAAAAATACCCCTTCTCAACATTCAATTCCATATATTTCCTTTAACAGCATTTAAAGCGTTTGTGTATTCGCTTTTCAAGGATTGATGGATTTGCTGCTGGTTATAGCGGGCATACACAAGTTGCAAAGTCTTTTTAACAAATGCAAGTCTCATCCTATCATCACTTTGTAAAAAAAGCATAGCATGAAGAAGTGATTGGCTATCTTTTACAGGCACCAACAATCCATTTTCATAATGCGAAACCAATTCGTTACAACCATTGATATCTGAGAGTATCAACGGACATTCCATAGCTGCGGCCTGCAACGGCACATTAGGGAACCCCTCTCTATAGCTTGGAAATACCAATGCAAAGGCTGAAGCCATATAAGGCCTCACATCTTCCTGATACCCCCACATCACAATGTTGGGATTGGTGTTGAGATTATGCCAAAGTGTATTTCTCAATTCATTGTGTTCCTCAACAGGCCCAACCAACCACAACTGGTCATCGGGATATTCCTTATTCAATTGTATGAAAGCATCATGAAGTTCTTGGATACCCTTGTCTGCAACAATTCTGCCAACAAAAAGCCAGACCCTACCATGCTCATTGATTCCAGCAGCACGTTTTACGTCGTTCATTGCCGCAGGCGATACCTGCCTCAAATTATAGTAAGTCAAATCTATTCCGTTTGATGTTCCGGCGCCTAACACATTCAATTTTTCAACATTTGTAATAATCTGTTCGTCAATCATAAACTGCTTCAACGAACGGGAATTTGCAAAGACATATTGTGCTGATGAGGCTGTAATTCTTTCAACTGATTTGAGCAGCAGTCTCTTTATTCCTTTCGACTCCATCCATGGCAATCCAGCTACCGTGTGCATGCGTATTGGAACTCCTGCAATTTTAGCGGCAAGCATTCCCAACAAGCCTGCTTTAGGCGTATGGGTATGAACAATATGTGGGCGGTACTTTCTGATCAGCAAGAATAACTTCCATAGGCTTATCAGATCTTGAAAGGGTGTCAGTTTTCTGGTCATGTGCACTACACGATGCGGACAGCCTTCATTTGTTGTAACGGCTCCGATTTCAGGACCATCGGCACTGACCATCAACACATCAAATCCATTCCTAACCATATAGGACATTTGCCCCTTCAACAGCTTGTGAAGCGACAGCGGAACAGTGGTGATCCGCATGATACGGTATTTGGATTGGGTTGTCATGATTGCAATTCCAAAAGATGGTTTCGAATGCCATTCATGTGCAAGCTCAACATCCCATAATTGGATTGCAGCTCTTTGAAATGAAGCATTAGTCTGCGCAAATCAGCAATGCATTCATCCGGATTGGTACCAAAATTATGCGGATGCCACCAAAGGTGGTAGAGTGCGTTGTTCTGGGCAGCATGGGTCATTTCGTTTTTGACTCGCTCCAGCTTCATTGTATTGACCAATCTGTTGGGGTGCCAAGGTTTCAAAAATCGGCTGGCAGGAATTTGTAAGGGAATCTGTTCAACATCCAGAGAAGCCAAGGGAACCGATGTATCCCAATCAACAGGCAACAGCGTGTCTGCAGAACGGAATATTTTTTTCATCAAAGTCTCTGGACGATAGGCATCCCAAAACCAAATATCCGGATTGGATCGTACTGCGGTTATACCCATATTTTTGCAAACATCCAGGTATGCGGAATTGAATTGGTTTCTTGGGAAAACCAAACTACGGATTGGCAGATTTTTGAGATTGGCTTTATGAATAGCCATCTCCAAATCGGCTTTGAAATCCGAAACCGTTTGTCCGGATTCCTGACAATAAAAGTGACTGTAAGTATGGGTACCCACTTCCATCAGTGGGTATGAAGCAATCAATTCAACAAGATGTGGCGCAAAATGATAGGGATCCTGATCCCCTGAAAAGCCATGTTGATTAACCCATTCGTAAGAAGAAACTTGCTTGTTTGTATATGATGGAACAGTAGCAGGAATGGATGCATTCCATTCACTGACATTTTGATTGAACAGCATGCCGACACTGGCCCAAGTGGCCTGTATCTGAAACTCCTCAAAAAGCGATAAGACAATGGGGATGGATTTTCGCGTATTTTCAAAACGCTTTTTCCCTTTTTCGTTCAGCAGAACGGTTTCAAATGTACCCCAATGCAATTCGAAGTCGAGGGATATGCAAAAAACCCCCTCCTGGTTCCGATTTGTTCCCATAGCAAATCGGTTAACGTATGCGATACATCATCATCTCTGCTCGCCGGTTCATCCACATCAGGGATTGGTCTGTTTGCGGTAACAATCTTGTTTTTCCATAGAAGGAAACATCAAAACGTTTCGCATCAATACCATAACTCACAAAGAAGTTTTTAACCATGGTAGCGCGTCGTTGTGAAATGCGCATATTGTCTTCATCGGTACCTTCAGCATCAGCATGACCGGCCAAAACACACCTGAAATCCCTATTTAATTTGAGGAAGTTGACCATTTTGTTCAACATTACAAATGCATTGTCTGTAAGTCGGGCTGAATTGAAATCAAAATAGACGAAAAACCTGATGGAATCCTTATAGTCTAGTTGCATGTTGGCAATTGCCTGATAATATTCTGTGGCGCTGTTGTAGGACTTTTCTCGTGGATAATTAGATTTGAAGTCAGGGCATCCTGCATTTTCTGCAATACCTTCCATCTCAGGGCACTTGTCTAATACATCTGGTACGCCATCACCATCCCTGTCTGCAATTGGGCAACCCATATTTCCAAGTGGACCTGCCTGATCAGGGCATTTATCGGCCTGATCTGTAAGTCCGTCATTATCCCTATCTCCATTATAAACCGGAGACTTTTTTTCCTCAACAGGTGCTACTACTTCAGGTTTTTTGGCAGGAACAGGTCTAACCTTAGGTTTTTTCTCCCGCTTGTTGGCTACAATCATGTGCAATGAAAGTT
>JBDLUN010000202.1:0-3266 GCA_039805245.1 Bacteroidota bacterium | reverse complement strand
CTTTTGGTGAGACGATAACGAAAATGCATCCTGATCGGCACGCGAAACACCATACTCCTTGGCCACCGCTTCAGCAGTTAGTCCCATATTCAGGTAAAAATCAGGTTCCTCTTGGGTGATATGATAGGAGGGCACGGTTTTCCAACCGGCCGATGGAACCAATGACATACTTTCCACCCCACCGGCAATGATGCAATCGGCCATGCCTGAACGGATTTTGGCCGTAGCTAATGCGATTGATTCCAAACCAGAAGCACAGTAGCGGTTCACAGTAACCCCAGGCGCCTGGTGCCCTAAAGCCCTTGTAGCAATGATCCGGCCTACCTGCAAACCCTGTTCAGCCTCAGGTACGGCATTGCCAACAATCACATCATCCACACGGGTTTTGTCCAATGCAGGAAGTTCTTTCATCAAAGCCTGGATAACTTCGATAGCCAGATCATCAGGCCGCGTAAAACGGAATCCGCCTTTTTTGGCTTTGGTGACGGCTGTCCGGTATCCCGCAACAATATAGGCTTCTTGCATAAACTGATTTTGGATTCCAATTTACGGATAAAAAAAGTCGATATCCTGCAGAACAATGAAGGAGTTTACATATTATTCGTGCTGGTGGATTAGCTTGCAGTCCGGAAACACCGACAAATCTTATTAAAGGCTATCTTGAGCATCATATAAACCATGTCCATGTTTTTGAAAAAGTCAATTTTGCTCCTGTCACTAACTTCAGGCTTGATATTGCCTGTTGGAGTTCAAGCACAATCAATTCTCAAAGGCTACATTGATTCTGCCTTCAACAATAACCTTGCCCTGAAACAAAAAAACATCAGCCTCGAAAAATCATTGCTGGCCCTGGAATCGGCCAAAAGCCTTTACTTGCCCACCCTGAATCTCCAAGGAGGCTACCAAACGGGCGAAGGCGGAAGGAGTATTGCGTTGCCGGTGGGCGACCTGCTGAATCCCGTGTATGCATCCCTGAACAAATTGACAGCTTCAAATGCCTTTCCTGCAATCCAGAATGAAGAGACTTATTTCCTGCCGCAGAATTTTTATGATGTCAAAGTGGCAACTTCCATCCCCTTGCTAAATACGGACCTCAAATACAACAAAAATATCCATACCCGGCAAGCATCCATGCAGAAAACCGACCTGCTGTTGTACAAACGGGAACTTGTACTTCAGGTAAAGACAGCCTATTACAATTATTTGTCTACAATGGAAGCTGTAGGGATTTTCAAACAAGCATTGGAACTGGCAGAAGCCGGTAAAAGGACCAACGAGAAATTGCTGGCCAGCGGCAAGGGACTTGCCGCATACATCCTGCGTTCTGAAAGCGAAATCAGCCAACTCAAAGCCCAACAAAATGAAGCAGAAAATCAGGTGGAAGCAGCAGAACTCTATTTCAATTTCCTGTTGAACAGACCAAAGAATACCCAAATTACAATCGACACCGCATACCTGAAATCAACTGTTTCAGCAGCATTCACAAACCAATGGACATCACGGAGGGAAGAACTAGAGCTGATCAAAGAAAAGATCAGCATCAACAAAGACCTCCTAACCATGCATGAAAAATTCAGCACGCCCAAAATAAACGGTTTTTTACAGCTGGGCTCCCAATCATCAGCATGGAAATTCAATGCCCAATCGGCATACTATATTACCGGTCTGCAAGTGGATATGCCTCTTTTTCATGGAAAAAGGAATATCCGGAAAATAGAACAGACAAAATTGGATATCCGTTCAGCCAATACCCAATATGAAGAAACGGAAGCCCTGTTGCGGATGAGCCAGTCCATTGCCTGGAACAACCTGGAGACCGCGCGCGCCAACCATATAGCCTCTCTGAAACAGCTGGAAGCAGCAAGCACCTACCAGCGGCTCATTGAAAGGGGATTCCGCGAAGGGGTAAACACCTTTCTCGAAACACTCGATGCCCGAAACCAAGTCACACAAGCACAATTGCTCGTCAATATCAATAATTTTAAAGTCCGTTCAGCCGAAGCCAAACTGGAGCGAGAACAGGCAACTTTTCCACTTGAAAACAATTGAACTTATGCGATACCGTCGTGTCTTATCTTTCAGCTTACTGGCCCTGCTTTTCTCTGCCTGCAAAGATCAACAAGCAACCGCCGTGGCGGTAAACAGCGATACTGTGCCAGTGCGCATCATGGCCATTGACCGGGAATTGCTGCAACAACAGGTGGAAGCTGCCGGTCAGTTTACCACAGAAGACGAAACCTACCTATCCTTCAAAACAGGCGGCATCATCCAACAGATTTTGGTGAGAGAGGGTGATGTAATCCAACAGGGACAACTGCTGGCCCGCTTGAATCCTTTGGAAATACAGGCACAGGTTGAACAGGCAACTGTTGCTCTTGAAAAAGCGCAACGCGATTTCAACAGGGCGGAGAACCTTTATCGCGACAGTGTGGCAACGCTGGAACAGTTGCAAAACAGCCAGAGTGCCCTATCCATCGCCAAACAACAATTCCAAGTTGCCAACTTCAACAGGCAGTATACGGAAATCAGATCTGCTACTAAGGGTATTGTACTGAAAAAAATGGCCCAGGAAGGACAAATTGTGGGGCCGGGCACCCCCATCTTGCAAGTTAATGGTGCCGGTAAATCCCCTTGGATGTTGAAAGTCTACGTCAGTGAAGCCGATTGGAGCCGGCTCCGCAAAGGAGATCCAGCCGTAATCCTCGGCAATGGTCAGGGTCAATCGGAAATCAAAGGTCGCGTTCATTCCCTTGCAGAGGGTGTTGATCCGGTAACCGGAACATTATGGGTCAACATCAAACCAGACAATAATATCCCGGAAAAATTGGCTGCCGGCATTTTTGGCAAGGCTGTCATCTCTCCCACTTCATCACTTTCAGGTTGGCGGATCCCCTATGATGCACTTTTGGAAGGTGATGGACAAACAGGCTTTGTCTTCACCACCAGGGATATGAAAATAGCCCATAAAACACCAGTGCGAATCGGACTGATGGAGAACGGTTATGTCTCCATTACTGGTGGATTAGAAAACGACCAGCATATCATCATTGCAGGAAATGCCTATCTCAACGACAAATCCCCTATCCGCATCAGCCAATAATCCTAAGCCATGAAATTATCCAGCTACGCGGTTAAAAATTACCAGTTCACCCTCATCATGTTTCTCATGGTGGCTGTATTGGGTATCACCACCATCATGGACATGCCCCGGTCTGAAGACCCAGACATGAATACTCCGCAATATCCCATCATCATCGTATATCCCG
>JBDLUN010000201.1:0-6783 GCA_039805245.1 Bacteroidota bacterium | reverse complement strand
CCTCCTACCCTGAAAAATTTCGGACTTGAATCAGCTGTCAACGACTTATTTCAAAAAATCAGTGGTTCAGGTGCTATCAATGCCAATTGCAGGTTCCATGATTATCGGGAGCGGTTGCAGCCCCAAAAAGAGTTGTTGCTATTCAGAATAACCCAGGAACTGGTTAACAATGTTTTGAAACACAGTAATGCCAGTTTTATTCATATAACTCAAAATATCAGTGAAGGGAATTTCTACATCCGGTTTCATCACGATGGAAAAGGGATTACCCATGAAGACTTTGAAAAAATGAATAAAAGTTCAGTTGGATTGGGATTGAAGAATATTCAAAGCCGGATCAAAGTGCTTGACGGCAATATCAAATTTGAAAAAGACAATTCACAAACTTTCTTTAAAGTAACGATAGAAATGCCGCTACGCAACCATGCCAATAGCTGATACCTTATCTTTGTAAGGACAATTACCAGCTAAACCATTCAGCATGAACAACATAAGGGTTGGCATAGCGGATGATCACAAGATCTTTAGAAAGGGTGTAATACTCTCTCTTAGGCAATACACGAACATCAACTTTGTATTTGAGGCGGAAAACGGCGAGGATTTGCTGACCAAATTGCAAACTGAACAACCGGATTTGATCTTGATGGACCTGAGGATGCCCGGAAAGGACGGTATAGAAACAACCAAAGAAGTCAGCCGCAATTTTCCGGATGTCAAAATCCTGATTCTAACCATGTATGAAGATGAACGTTTTGTTAGTCACCTTATGGAAAATGGGGCCAATGGCTATTTGCTTAAAAATGCCGATCCTGCTGAAATAAAAAAAGCCATCATGGAAGTGATGGTGCGGGGGTTCTACCTCAACAATTTCGTAAACAGGGTTTTGCTTAAAAAAACGGCTAAAAATAAAGCCATCCCCTCTTTAAACACTGAAATTGTTATTTCCGACAAAGAAAAGGAAGTCATCAGACTACTATGCATGGAATTTACCGCTTCAGAAATTGCTCAAAAAATGGAAATTTCCGCCCGCACTGTGGAGTCCATTAAAGACCGGCTGATGGAGCGATTTGGTCTTAAAAATACTGCAGGCCTCGTATTTTATGCGGTAAAAAACAACCTCATAGACTGATAACGGCACTCCTCCCCTTTTGCACTAACTTTGTATAAAAAAGATGAGTAGGCATGGTAAGGTTTTGGTGGCCATGAGTGGCGGTATCGATAGCACAGTCGCTGCACTGATGCTTCATGAAGAAGGCTACGAAGTCATCGGTATAACCATGAAAACATGGGACTATGCCAGCTCGGGGGGCAGCAAAAAGGAAACAGGCTGTTGCAATATAGATTCATTCAATGACGCAAGGGCTGCAGCAGTTCAAAATGGTTTTCCGCACTATATTCTCGATATCCGCGATGAATTCGGGGATTTTGTGATTGATAATTTCATTGACGAATACATGGCGGGAAGAACACCCAATCCCTGCGTCATGTGCAATACCCACATCAAATGGCGTGCATTGCTCAAAAGGGCTGATGCCATGGATTGTGCATTTATCGCAACCGGACATTATGCGAATGTCCGCGAACATGAAAATAGGTTTGTCATCAGTAAAGGTCTGGATGAAACCAAAGACCAGAGTTATGTTCTTTGGGGATTGCAACAAGACTTATTGGGCAGAACAATCCTGCCATTGGGTAAATACAGAAAAACAGCAATCCGTCAAATGGCCCACGATTTTGGTTACCCCGAATTGGCCAAAAAAAGCGAGAGCTATGAAATCTGTTTTGTACCCGACAATGATTACCGGGGATTCCTGAAAAGAAACGTAGCAAACTTAGAGAAAGATGTGGATGGAGGCTATTTTACTGATAAAAACGGCAAAATTCTGGGAAAACACAAAGGATATCCTTTTTATACTATCGGGCAAAGAAAGGGACTTGATATTGCTCTGGGCAGGCCAGTTTTTGTCACTGCCATTGATCCCCATACCAATACAGTAGTATTGGGTGATGAAGAAGACCTTTTGAAAAAAGAAATGCTTGTAGGCAAATTGAATTTCATTAAATATGAAGGCATACAGGATGGTATGGAAGCCACCATCCGCATCAGGTATAAAGATTTTGGAAACAATGGAACCCTGCATACCAAAACAGATGGCGTAGGCGTTAATTTTTATGACTTCGCCAAGGGTATTGCTCCAGGCCAATCGGCCGTATTTTACGAGGGGGATGATGTAATCGGTGGCGGAATTATCCAAAGAACCATCCAATAATGAAAAAACTGTTTTTCTTTCTGATCTGCTATGCCCTGATCTCTTCCTGCAGTAAAGAATCAGAAGAGCTGGATTTTACAAGTGCATCTGATTACTACCCACTGATACCCGGCAAATTCATCAATTACCAGTTGGACTCCACTGTTTATGTCAAGTTGGGCACTCAAAAAGAAGTACACAGTTATATTGTTCAAGACAAGATTGATAGCGTCATCCAAAACAACCTAGGACAACAGTCATATAAGATAGTCAGGTCGATACGCAATCAAACCGATACCACCCGTTGGACACCATTCCAATATTACCTTGTAACGCCAACTGGTAAAGCCATCGAGCTTGTACAAGATAATTTGCGATTCATCAAACTGACTTCCCCGCTAATTGAAGCAAGATCTTGGAAGGGAAATGCCTATATCAACACCACTGGCGTGCCCAATCTTTTCTACTTGGATGGATGGGAGTATGCATACAAGGGTATAGGCCAACCGACTGTTATAGGCAATAAAACTTACCCTCAAACAGTCACAGTTCTTCAACATAACGATACCATTGGAAACCCCAACAACAAAAATGCCTACTTTGAAATCAAGTATGCCCGTGAAGTTTATGCCAAAGCTATTGGAATGATCATGAAAGATTTGTCCTATGAAGTCTGGCAGCCGCCGAATGGCAGCAATTCAGCAGGGTATTATGAAAGTGGTAGCTATGGCATCAAACTTTCCATCATCAACCATAACTTTTGACATGAAAGGGATTGCATTGTTTGTATTGTTGATGTTACAATTGGATTCGATGGGACAGTACTCCCGCTATATTATTGAGTTAACAGACAAGCAAGTTACTCAACACCGTATTGACAACCCTTCTACATTCCTTTCAGCCAAGAGTATTGCGAGAAGAAACCATTTCGGGATAAAAATAGACAGCTCAGATCTGCCTGTCTCCAAAGCCTACACCGATAGCCTTCTTAAATCAGGCAAAGTTGAAATCCTGAATACTTCAAAATGGTTGAATCAGGTGCTCATCAGCACCACAGATGAAGCTGCCTTAGCCAAAATAAACGGCTTCCCTTTCGTTAAAAAGAAAAAAGCTGTTGGATACAAACCCACAATTTCAGGGGAAACCAAATTCAAAGAGTCCGTTTCCGATTTACAACAACCAACTTCCAACAATGTGGTTAATGCCAACACATTGCAATATGGAAGTAGCAGTAAGCAAATTGAAATTCATGCCGGTGATTTTCTTCACAATAATGGATTTACAGGAAAGCAAATCAGCATTGCTGTTTTCGATGCCGGTTTTTTCAAATACAACAACCTGAAGGCATTTGATTCCTTAAAGCTTCAGAACAGAATCAAAGCCACATGGGACTTCATTGACAACAATAATGCCGTTAATGAAGACGATGCACATGGAATGTATTGCCTATCCATTTTGGCCGCGAATATGCCAGGATACTTTGTTGGTTCTGCTCCTGATGCAGATTATTACCTTTTCAGAACAGAGGATGTTTCCTCAGAATTGCCTGTTGAAGAGCAGTATTGGGTTGCGGCAGCAGAAAGGGCCGACAGCTTGGGGATTGACATCATCAGCTCTTCCCTAGGTTATACAACCTTTGACAACGCAGACTTCAACTACAGCTATACCGATTTGGATGGCAAAAAAACAATCGTCACCCGGGGAGCTGAATGGGCATTTAAAAAGGGTATGATCATCATGAACAGTGCTGGCAATTCCGGAACAAACAACTGGAAATACATCAGTGCACCTGCTGATGGTGAGCATGTGCTTGCCGTTGGCGCCGTCAATATCCTTAAACAGATCGCTCCCTTTTCCAGCTATGGACCCAGTTTTGACCAACGGATTAAACCGGATATCGCTTCGGTGGGTTGGAATACATCGTTAATCAATATCAATGGCGTAACGGCAACAGGCAACGGCACATCATTTTCCAATCCTAATATTGCCGGACTGGTGGCCTGCTTGTGGCAGGCATTTCCGGAAATGACAAATCTGGAGATTACCGATGCTGTCAAAAGCAGCGGCGACCGGTTTTCATCGCCTGATACAAGAACCGGTTATGGCATCCCCAATATGGCCAAAGCATTCGCCATCCTTGAAAAAATCAGATTCAACAAGAAAGCGCAGGAAATACTGAAAGAATCCAAATTCAAAGCATTCCCCAATCCATTCAAAGACAAGATCACATGTATCTTTAAAGCAGAAACTGAAGGCCAACTGACAATCAGGCTCACTGATACCAATGGCAGAATCATCAAGACTCAAATCAGTCCTTTAACCAGCGGGACTTATCAAGTCTTGGAAATAAATAATCTCGAAAATCTTCCCAAAGGGACCTATTTCATCCAATATGCGGATCAATCACAAAAAGGTGTGGTTACCGTTGTGAAGTAAACAGTGCCGCATAGAGATTATCCCCACCTGTATCCGTACCGGTTATCATGGCAGATTGAAGCAATGTCAATCCTGACTCCTGTTGCAAATAATCGGCTATTTCCTGATTTTCTTGCACATAGACTGAACAAGTAATATACAGAATATACCCCCCGGCATTCAGGTGTGTTGCTAACTTCCCTACGATGGCAAACTGTCTTTCTTGAAATGCTTTGATGGTGTCGAAATCCATTGCCTGCAGCCATTCCGGACTTCTTGCCCAGGTACCGGAACCGGTACAGGGAACATCGGCAATGATCAGGTCTACCCCATTGGGGGGCAGATTGGAGCGGGTAACTGCCGAGGACATGGGGTGCTGCAAGTCGTTGCAGAATAAGTTCAGTTTGTTGATGCCTGCAACTGATGCCCTGCGTTTCAATTCCAAAAGGATTTCCTCCCGGATATCTGATGCAAATATTGATGCCGACGGGTAACGATCAAAAGCCATGATGGTTTTGCCACCACTCCCAGAACAGGTATCCCAAATGGTTTTTATTTCAGACTTGATACCATCCAGCAATTGGAATGTGCGCTGTGAGCTGATATCCTGAATGACAAAGCTTGTATCGGGCTGAATCTTATCGGCCACATTGAAACTGGCGTGCATGCGGATGGCATCATCTCCTACCCACTCTCCTGGCAAGGTTTTGTCTTTGATCATCCGGGTAAACTTATTCCGGTGTCCAGGCCTTACACGCAGGAAAAAGTCTGGTTGTTTCAGCATTTCGCAGACCAAGGCTACCCGATCAATCTCTGGCGTAACCTGATCTATTTCAGGAAAAATTGACATGGGATTGAATTCCTGAAACGCATTGGCTACGATTTCCAGTTTCTCTCGGCAATCCAAATGAATTGCATCTGTGAATGGAAAATTGCACCAATGCAGGTAGCCATTGTCCGTATTGTGCGTGAGAAAATAGCCTATTGCCATCCTGGTTTGGAGATCCAGATCTGTTCCGGCATTGCCCAAACGCAAGAATCCATAACAGAGGTCGCTGATTATTTTGCGGTCCCGGGAGCCATATTTCTTATTTCTCTTGAAATGGCTTTTCAGGTGAATTGCAAAAGGCTCTTTAAACCTGTATTGTTCAAGGATGGCAGCTGCCGACTGATGATATGAATGGAAATATGCACTCATATCCCACTTTTTGAACCCATCAAAGTTCCAGCAAGGTTTTAACCGGATCTTTTCCAAAAAGCAGCAGTTCGGGATTTTCCAGCAGTTCTTTCACCCTCACCAAGAAACCAACACTCTCGCGGCCATCAATGATGCGGTGGTCATAACTCAAAGCCAGGTACATCATGGGTCTTGCTACAATCTGACCTTTAACTACCATAGCCCTTTCCTCAATTTTATGCATGCCAAGGATGGCAGATTGGGGAATATTGATGATTGGTGTACTCATCAAAGAACCAAATACACCTCCATTGGTTATGGTGAAAGTTCCACCCTGCATTTCGTCGAGGGACAGTTTATTGTCCCTTGCTTTTCCTGCCAACTCTACAACCTTTTTTTCAATTTCAGCCATGGATAAGCTTTCTGCATTCCTGATAACAGGAACAACCAATCCCTTGGGGGCGGATACTGCAATTGAAATATCGCAATAATCATGATAAATGATTTCATCATTGCTGATGTAAGCATTTACGGCCGGCCATTCCTGCAGGGCGAAAGCACAAGCCTTGGTAAAGAAGCTCATAAAGCCAAGTCCAACACCATGCGCCTCTTTGAATTTATCTTTGTATTTGGCCCTCACTTCCATGACAGGACCCATATCCACCTCATTGAAGGTTGTGAGCATTGCGGTGGTATTTTTAGCTTCCACCAAACGCCTGGAAATGGTTTTCCGCAATTGAGACATTTTCTCCTTGCGCTCATTTCTGGTAAAAGGTTCTGTGCCTGGTTTTTTGCCGGGGTTGGCAATGGCTTCCAAAACATCTTGTTTCAGAATTTTACCGCCAGAACCTGAAGCTGCAATGGCCTTGGCATCAACCTTTTTATCTGCAATGATAGCTGCTGCCACTGGTGTGGCTTTGATGTCTGCGAGAGGCTTTTCGG
>JBDLUN010000200.1:0-8317 GCA_039805245.1 Bacteroidota bacterium | reverse complement strand
GATCCAAGCCCTTGCGGTAAAGACATCACATACAGCAACTCTTGGTCTAGACGGTTAATTTCCATCCAGATTTTACCATTGGCTTCATCGCGGTAGATTGGAAAATAACCCTCCTGCTTGGAAAGGCCCTTTGTCTTTTCTACAATGGAAGGCAACGGTTGGGAGAACACATAAAACGGGAGACAAATCAAAACGATCAGAAACTTTTTCATATTATTTTATTCCGGGTTGTTTAATAGGACCAGTGGTTTTTTTGGCTTCATCAACCATACGTTTGACATCAGCCAACAATTGCTTGGCGTCATAAACAATGCCATCCTTGATGGTATATTGTACACCACCTTTGCGCACCACTTCGTTTTGATCATTCAGGAAAACAGCACCTGTACCATAGAGGTACTGAAGGTTTTCAAGGGGGTTGGCACCCACTACCACCAGATCGGCCAATTTTCCCACTTCAACAGATCCCAAATCCTTTTCCATACCCAAAGCTTGCGCTCCATAAAGTGTTGCAGCCCTGATTACTTCAAGCGGATGAAATCCGGCTTCCCTGAGCAATTCCAATTCACGGATATATCCAAAACCATAAGTTTGGTAAATGAATCCATTATCAGAACCGGCAGTTACCCTACCACCTCTGTTTTTGTAGTCATTGATGAAGGCCATCCAAAGTCGGTAGTTTTCCTTCCACTGAATCTCCTGTTCAGTGCCCCAGTTGAACCAATATGACCCATGGGATTCGCGGTTGGCTTCATAAAATTTCCAAAGAGAAGGCAGCGTGTACTCATCATGCCATTCCAGCCGGCGGGTTTTATGGAGGTCGCGGTTTGCTTCGTAGATGTTGAAGGTGGGATCCAATGTAAAGTCAAGTTTGAGCAACCTGTCCATGACATTGTTCCATTTCTCGGAGCCGGGCTTTGCTGCCTGCTTCCAAAGTTTACCAGCCTCTTCAAAACGATGTTGCTCATTCGAATAATTATAACCCAATGGATAATCCTGAATGGTGCTCTTTTCCAGCAAAGCTTCGGGCAATCCGTACCAATGTTCCATGGACGTGAGGCCGGCTTCAGCTGAGTGCAACACATTCCACCTCGCCACGTCCATTTGCGCATGGTGCATGCATGAACGCAGTCCGAGGCGCTTATTTTCACGCAGTGCTGCATCCATTATGTTAGGAGCTGCACCGAAAAATTTAATGCCATCTGCACCTTTTTGGGCATTCTCCCTGACCCAGGCTATTGCTTGCTCGGGAGAGTTGATGCCACCTTTCGCGCCTTGTCCGAAAGCCGTATAAGCCAGTAATCTGGGCGCAGTGATTTTGTTGGTCAAGCTTTTCTGTTTTTGATCGAGCACCCAGTCAAGACCATTGCCACAGGAAGGATCCCGCACGGTGGTGATGCCATGGGCCATCCAGAGCTTGTAAACATATTCAGCAGGTGTTCCTTGCGAGGTACCGCCAATATGACCATGCATGTCAATGAATCCGGGCAGGATATACATACCCTCGCAATCGATTTCCTTTCCACCCTCTTTCAAAACCGGCCGGGAAGCGGTTTTGATGGCTAAACCGGGGTATCCCACATTGCGGATGGCAACAATAAGATTTTGTTCGATGACGATGTCTACCGGTCCAACAGGAGGCGCACCGGTACCATTGACCAGGATGGCTCCCCTGAGGATCAGTTGCGTCCAAGGCCCGCTCCCCTCTTTCCTTTCAGGAGCCTTTTGGATTTGGGCAGTGGAGCACAACATTGTGCAGAGCATTAAGCACAATAAAATTGTTTTTTGCATCAGTATTGGTTTGATCCGTCAATTTACAAAAAATGTTCGTTTTCTTTGTATTCCATGAAGATTGCGTTTTGGAGTATTGGCAAAGCACACGATCCTGCCCTCAAAGCAGCCATTGAAGACTATACAGGACGCATACTAAAATATGCGCCGGTCAAATGGGAAATCCTGCCAGTGCCCAAAAATGCAGGGATGCTCAGTGAAATGGACCTCAAACGCTTGGAAGGCAAAATGATTATGGAGTGGTTGGACAAAGACACTACCCTGATTGCCTTGGATGAATATGGCAAAGAGTTAGACTCTGAGGGACTAGCACAACTGCTGATCAAGAAAGGAAATATGTCTACTCGCAAACTGGTATTCCTTATTGGTGGCGCATTTGGATTGGATGAACAAGTATTGCAAAGGGCTGATTTCAAATGGTCCTTATCCAAGCTTACCTTCCCACATCAATTGGTTAGGCTGCTATTGGCTGAGCAGGTTTATCGAGCCTATACCATCATCAAGAACGAAAAATATCACCACCGCTGAACACATACCAAACATGACTATCACTTTTCTCATCATAGCCATTACCAGCATTGTATCCATACTAGCATTTTCAAGAGAACAACTGAAAGAAGACCTATTGTTTTGGCCATACCTGATCAAACGCGAAAAACAATTTTACAGGATATTGACCCATGGTGTTTTGCATGCTGATACCATGCACCTCATTTTCAACATGGTTTCCTTTTATTCCTTCGGCATTGCATTGGAAGAGTATTTTTTCCCTGCACTTTTTGGTGATCTTGCCAGGGCCATGCTGGCCATCCTCTATGTTTTGGGCATAATTGCTTCTGTGATACCAGACCTGATTCAACATCGTGACCATTCCTATTACAGGTCTCTGGGCGCATCGGGTGCCGTTTCGGCTGTAGTTTTTGCAGCCATCACCATCCAACCCAAAATGCCAATCCAGTTTTTTTTCATCCCCTTTCCGATACCGGGCTATGTGTTCGGATTGGCATACTTGGTTTTATCAGCCACTTTGGCAAAAAAAGGCGGTGGCAATATTGGTCACAATGCGCACTTTTGGGGCAGTATTTTTGGGATTGCATTTACTTATGCTGCAGCGCGACTCCTTGCAGGCATCGATTTGTTCAAAAATTTTGTGGATGCTGTTTTTGGATAATAGGCCCGTTTCAAAAGAACGTAGGATGGAGTGATATCCGAACTGAATTTATGTCCAAGCCAACCGCATCACCTTTTGCGATTGGGAGGTGAGTTTAAACCTGTCGTCAATTCTCCTTCCGATCACCCAAATGATTTTTTTATCTGATTCAACAACCCATTGTTGTTCCTTTTCCTGTCGCGACAATTTCAAATCTGTCATGAATCTGGACAATTTCTTTTTCTTGCGCATCCCCAGGGGATAAAAATAGTCGCCGTTCTTCCAAGGACGGATGATCAATGGGAAAGTAATATCCTTTGCATCAAGCCAAGCTTGCATGGGGTGAGTATCTGGCTGGAGAGAATGTTCTATCAAAGAAACGGTAAAATTCCGGTCAAACAGTGGCACCATTTCATCGGGACCTTCGATGATGATCAACTCTTGCGATGGGGAATCGATTGGATGGATCACCAACCAAGCCCTGTTTTTTAACACGCGGTGAGTTGAGGATAGCATAAATTTTCCGGAAGGTGCATCCAACAATTTTTTGATCTCTGGAATTTGGGGAGAACTGAAACCAAATCGACTAAAAATCTCGAAAATGACCGTATCCAGGGGTTCTGACTTTTTCAGCTTGTTGACGGCCACCATTACCCTTTCGCCTTGCTTCTCCATCAGTTTATCCAGCATTTTATCCATCTCTTTATGGTATATCCAAGCAACATCATTCAGGTGTTGGGCAGTATTCAAAATATTTCTAGCTGCCTGGGGAAAGACCTTTTTGATTGCTGGCAAAATGGTATTTCTGAATAGATTTCGGGTGTAATGAACATCGCTGTTTGAACTGTCTTCCACCCAAACCAGGCCCCGACCAGTTGCATATTGCAGAATAGTTTCCCGATTGGCAAACAACAGTGGTCGGATGATATTGTCATTCCTGAAAGACATACCACGCAAGCCTGACAGTCCGGTGCCCCTGAAAAAATTCATGGCAATGGTTTCTATTTGATCGTCTGCATGGTGGGCCGTCAGTAACCACTGCTTATGCCCTTTTGCAGCTGACTCCTGTAAAACGCTGTTGAACCACTCGTAACGCAGTTGTCGCGCAACTTCTTGCAAACCCATTTTGCGGTTTGCCATTTCCTGCCGGGTTTCAAAATGTTTAACCCTAATAGGCAGATGCAATTGTTGGGCGAGATCCCTGACAAAATCCTCATCCCGCTGGCTTTCTGCACCACGCAATTGAAAATTGCAATGTAGGAGTGTAAAAGGAATGTATGAAGAAGTTAGGAGGTGGGCCAAAACCACTGAATCAAGCCCCCCACTGCAAGCGAGGAAAAAATCATCCCCTTGCCTCCAGCAGTCGTTTTGTTGCCAATGCTGTTGGAAATAGGCCAAGAGGTCTGTTGACTTTATGTTGGGAGTATCAGCCATTTATTCCATCTCCTCCTCCAGGAAGGCGATTGCCGCTTTCAACTCCCTGGCTTCATGGTTGGCTTGCATTGCTTCAGCGATTGCCAGACCGCGTTTCATAACGGACAATGCTTTGGGGAATTGCTCAACTTGACTGTATGCTTTACCCAGGTGTAAGTATGTTCCGATATGGCGTTCATCAATCCCCAGCAATTCTTCCATGGCGTCGATTGCTCCATGATTGTCGTCAATTTTCAGCAACTCCAATGCCAGTGCATGTCGGCTGAAGAGATCAGCCGGATCACGCAGGATAAATGCCTTTAATTTGTCAATTCGTTCCATTTGGGGAAAATTTTGCCACTGCTTACCGCTCTATATCAATGACATGGCTCTATATTTGTATCTGCAAAAATAGCCTTCCAGGACAACATCACGAAATTTGAGGGGGCAGGTGTTCAGGGGGATCCCAAAACAGATGATGGCAATTGCATTGATGGACTTGGGACAAATTTTTTGTAAATTCGCCATGTTTATGAAGAAAATTGAATTGGAAATTGTTGCGCTATCCCACTCGATCACCCAAACCAACTCCTACGCCGTTGTGTTGGGGGAAGTCAATGGTTTGCGCAGGCTCCCCATTGTAATTGGTGGCTTTGAAGCCCAGGCCATAGCTGTAGCCTTGGAGAGGATGAAACCCACCAGACCTTTGACACATGACCTGATGAAGAATTTCATGTTGGCATTCAATGTAGAATTGCATGAAGTTATTATTGCTGATTTGCAGGAGGGCATTTTCTATTCCAAATTGTTGTGTACTTCTGAAGCTGATACAGTTGAAATAGATTCAAGAACATCCGACGCCTTGGCATTAGCTGTGAGGTTCGGTTGCCCCATTTATATTTACGAAAACATTTTTGATATCGCCGGCGTGGAAAACCCTGACCAGGGCGTGATAACCGACAAGCCTGCAGCAACCGAATATGCGGCGCATGAAGACCTCAAAGACATGTCTTTGGATGATCTGAATACCTTGCTCACTGAAGTGCTGGAACAAGAGGATTATATCCGCGCTATTGCCATCCGTGATGAAATCAATTCCCGGAAAAAGTAAGCGCCATGGTTGTTTTTCCCAATGCCAAAATCAACCTGGGTCTGCGGGTAAAATCAAAGCGAAGTGACGGATACCATGAATTGGATACCGTTTTCTATCCCGTCAACATCTGCGATATACTTGAAGTGGTCAGTCTACAAGCATCATCCCCGCAGTCTGATGAGGATGTTGTTTTCAGCCATAGCGGGCTAGACATTCCAGGAAATCAGTCGAGTAACCTCTGCCTGAAGGCATACCATCTGCTCAAGAAAGAGTTCCCTGATATCCCTCCCGTACAAATGCACTTGCATAAAAAAATCCCCATGGGTGCTGGAATGGGCGGAGGTTCTGCAGATGGGGCCTTCTCGATCAGACTGTTGAACGATAAATTCCGATTGGGAATGACTGATGAAACCATGCAAGCTTATGCCATCCAATTGGGAAGTGATTGCCCCTTCTTCATATGCAACAAACCAGTATCCGCTACCGGCAGGGGTGAAATCATGGAACCCATTCCCTGTGATCTCAGCTCATGGGATATGCTGATTGTCAATCCCGGAATACATGTTGGCACTGCCGAAGCTTTCAGACAAATCAGACTGAGCCCTGATGCCCCCTCCTGCAAAGACATCATCCAATTGCCTGTTGAAGAGTGGCAAAACCATTTGGTCAATGATTTTGAGCAGACCGTTTTTCCCTTGTACCCAGCATTGGAAAGGCTGAAATCGATGTTATACGAAATGGGTGCCAGCTATGCATCCATGACCGGCAGTGGGTCAACGGTATATGGGCTTTTCAAGACTTTGCCCGACTGGCAGGCGATCATTCCGCAACAATACACTTCCTTTGCAATCCCCAAAAGCATTTAAGTCAGCAGAAGCAGCCCCAACTCAATTCTGATTTTTTTCGTATATTTATACTATGAATGCATCCATTGATATGGACTCTCGGATACTCAGTTCCAACCTGGACTTGCTGAACCATTAGCTTGCTGCATCCGCCATACTAGCTTATCCTTTTGGTTTTTCTGTAGACAACCAACCGCGTTCTGGTTTTTAAATTCAAATCATGCACAGTCCTCAATTCTATATTAATCTCGAGCATCATTACGGAGCTCACAACTATCATCCCATTCCTGCCGTCATCGCTAAAGCTTCCGGATGTTACCTGTGGGATGTTACCGGTAAAAGGTATTATGATTTTCTGAGCGGATATTCTGCTGTCAACCAAGGCCATTGCCATCCCGCAATCATTGCTGCGCTCACCAATCAGGCTGCTCAACTGACCCTGACCTCCCGGGCATTTTACAATGACCGGTTGGGTGAGTACGCCCAATACATAACCGGTTTGCTTGGTTACGACAAACTGCTACCCATGAATACTGGAGCAGAAGCTGTTGAAACAGGCATCAAATTGGCCAGGCGCTGGGGCTATGCAGTCAAAGGCATTCCTGAAAACAAAGCCAGGATCGTGGTCTGCTCAGAAAATTTTCATGGCAGAACCAGTTCGATCATTTCCTTCAGCACGGACCCCAGTTCTTATGCCCAATTCGGCCCATACATGCCCGGCTTTGATATTATCCCGTACAATGACGCCGATGCGCTTGACCAAGCCCTGCAAAACAAAGATGTGGCAGCATTCCTCTTCGAGCCCATTCAGGGTGAAGCAGGGATCATCATCCCGGATGAAGGTTACCTATCAGCCGTCAGGGAAATCTGCACCCGGAACCAGGTGCTGATGATGGCAGATGAAATCCAGACAGGGTTGTGCCGGACCGGCAAAATGCTTTGTTGCGATCATGAAAATGTGCGGCCTGATATTCTGCTGCTGGGGAAAGCCCTCAGTGGTGGAACTATGCCAGTTAGTGCTGTGTTGGCTGATGATGAGGTGATGCTCAACATCCATCCCGGAGAACATGGATCCACTTTTGGGGGGAGTCCTCTAGCCGCAGCAGTTGCCCAAACCGCCCTGCAAGTACTTGTGGATGAACAAATGGCAGACAATGCTTCAACCATGGGCATACTCATGCGTGAAGGGTTGCAGCAAATCAATTCGCCCTATATCAGGGAAGTGCGTGGTAAGGGACTGATGAATGCCATAGAAATTGCACATGACAATCCTGATGCTGCATGGCGTTTGTGTGAATTGATGATGGCCAATGGCTTGCTGGCCAAACCTACCCATGGCGACAAAATAAGGCTCGCTCCGCCTTTGGTAATCAATGCTGAACAGGTTGGAGAAGCCCTTCAAATCATTGCTTACAGCCTTGAGGCCTTGAAAATGGAGGAAGAAGAGCAGAAAGCACCTGCTTTTTCCTAATTTTGCAGCCAATTTTATCCCATGAGTGAAGAAAGATCCTTGCATTTTCTGGAAGAGATAGTAGAAGCTGATCTTGCTGCGGGCAAATGCAAAACCATCCACACCCGTTTCCCACCCGAGCCTAATGGTTATTTACATATCGGACATGCTAAGAGCATATGCCTGAACTTTGGACTGGCAGATAAATATGGTGGTAAAACCAACCTGCGCTTTGATGATACCAATCCAGTTACAGAAGATACGGAATACGTTGAATCCATCATGGCCGACGTCCGCTGGCTGGGTTTTGAATGGGAGGAATTGCATTATGCTTCAGACTACTTTGATCAATTGCATGATTTTGCAGTAAAGATGATCCAAAAAGGGTTGGCGTATGTAGACGATCTGAGTGCCGAGGAAATTGCTGCCATCAAAGGAACGCCAACAGAGCCGGGCAAAGCATCCCCACACAGGGACAGGTCTGTTGAGGATAATCTCCGTCTTTTTCAGGAGATGAAAGACGGTTGCTATCAGGATGGGGAGAAAGTGTTGCGGGCCAAAATTGATTTGGCATC
>JBDLUN010000199.1:0-7102 GCA_039805245.1 Bacteroidota bacterium | reverse complement strand
TGAGGGCGGGATTCGAACCCGCGGTACAGAGTTACCCGTACGGCAGTTTAGCAAACTACTGATTTCAGCCACTCATCCACCTCACCGTCTGAAATCTTATTTTCAGGGACTGCAAAATTACTGAAAAAGCAGCAAACCCCAAAATGTATTCTACAAAAAAGATGCAAAATCATTACATCGCCGCCAACTGCACCTTCTGCTGCAACTCCATCACACTCTCCCGGAACATATTGTCGGTATCCATCAAATCTTTTACGGTCTGGCAGGAATGGATCACCGTAGTATGATCACGGCCTCCAAAATGCTCCCCAATGGTCTTCAAGGAATTCTTGGTGAAAATCTTGGCCAAATACATCGTAATCTGACGGGCCTGTACAATCTCACGCTTCCTGGTCTTCTGCAACAACCGGTCATAAGGCAAGTCGAAAAACTCACAAACCATCTTCTGGATTGTATCAATGGTAATCTCCTTAGACGTGGTCTTGATGAAATTCCGCAGCACCTTCTTGGCCAAATCCAAATCAATTTCACGCTTGTTCAAAGACGACTGTGCCAGCAAAGAAATCAAGGCACCTTCCAACTCCCTCACATTGTTCTGGATATTGTAAGCAATATACTTTACCACATCCTTGGGCAAATCCAGCCCATTGTTCTTCATCTTCTTCTCCAAAATCTCTATCCTGGTCTCGTAATCAGGCACCTGCAAATCAGCACTCAAACCCCACCTGAATCTGCTGAGCAGGCGCTCCTGCAAACCTTCCAAATCCTTGGGCGGCTTGTCTGAACTGAGGATTAACTGCTTGCCAGACTGGTGTAAATGGTTGAAGATGGCAAAAAAGGCATCCTGCGTTTTCTCAGCCCTGTTGAAAAACTGCACATCATCTAAAATCAACACATCAATCATCTGGTAAAAATGAATGAAATCATTGATGGCATTGTTCCGGCTATGGTCCTGAAACTGGTTGATGAACTTCTCTGAACTCACATACAAAACCACCTTGTTGGGATGCAAACGCTTGACCTCATTGCCAATGGCCTGCGCCAGATGGGTCTTGCCCAAACCAACACCACCATAAACCACCAAGGGATTGAAAGAGGTGGCTCCTGGCTTCTCCGCCACGGTCTTTCCAGCCCTGCGGGCAACCCTGTTGCAATCGCCCTCCACAAAAGAATCAAAAGTGTAAATGGGATTCAACTGGGAATCAATCTGCATCTTCTTCAAACCGGGTATCACAAACGGATTCTTCACATGGTTGTTGATGACCAACGGAAAATCCATCTCATTGTTGGAATAGCTTTTGAATGTTTGTCCGCTCACATCCATGGTCAAGGGCTTGGTCTTGCCATTGCCGCTGTCGACCATGATCCTATACTCCAAACGGGCCTCTTTGCCCAATTCACGCTTGAGCGTTTTGGCCAATAGGTTGATGTAATGCTCTTCTATATATTCATAGAAGAACTGGCTGGGAACCTGGATGGTCAACACATTGTCTTTTAACCCCACAGGCTTGATGGGCTCAAACCAGGTTTTGAAGTGTTGCCACTCCACAATGTCTTTGATAATTGCAAGACAATTACTCCAAATTTTTTCGAACGGTTTTTCCATTGCTCAATAAACAGTTTTTCTAACCTGACCTTCAGGTTCTTGTTAGCCATTCTTCACTTGAAGAGCGGATCATGCCACACAGGTTGCAATCACCTTCATCTCTTTGTAAGTATCGGATTTTCAAAGGGTTCCGAGGACATCCGCATTTTGTCAAACCAATCTCACATTGCTAACAGCTTATCCACAAAAGCAGGTCAGACGGCGAATATAGAATCATGTATCAACAAAAAAAATTTTTTATTCCACATTATTTTCCACTACCAAAATGCTTTGGTTTTTTATTAATTTCCGTCCATTTTTTTTGGAAAATTCAAAATCTAATCTACCCAATTGCAAGCCGCCCCAACCCACCTGATTTACCCAAACCTGCTTTCCTGCTGCATTCCTGTATTCACGGGGCTTTTCAAAAAAACGATGGGTATGTCCACCTATAATCAAATCAATATTGTCGGAAGATTGGGCAAAAACCTCATCACTGACCTGGTCATCGGCATACTTATCCCCAAGGTGGGAAATGCATATCACCATATCACATTTCATTTTGCCCTTGAGCAGCGCAGCAGTGGTATTGGCATGCACAATGGGATCACGATAAAGCGTGCGGCCATACAACTGCTCGGGAACAAGTCCCTCCAAAGAAATACCCACACCAGTTACCCCAACGCGCAAATCACCCTTCTGGAATACTTTGTAGGGCACATACAACGACTCCATAGGAGTGCCTTCAAAACCGTAATTGCACATGACCACGGGGAACTTGCCATGCCGTGTCAGCTGCAGGGCAAAATTCTCCAGACCGGCATCAAAATCATGATTACCCATAATCCCTGCATCATAGCCCATCATGCGCATGGCTTTCATCTCTGGTTCTCCTTTGAAGACATTGAAATAAGGTGTACCCTGAAAGATATCTCCCGCATCGAGCAGCAACACCTGCTCCTCCTGTTGCCTGATCCGATTGATGAGGGCCGCACGGGCAGCTACACCGCCCATCCCGGCATTGCGGGTGCCGTCTTTGGGGAAAGGATCAAGCCTGCTGTGCACATCATTGGTATGCAGGATGGTGAGCCGCTTCGTGCCCTCAGCCGCAAAAGCCGGTGGCTGCCACAAAAGGCTGCCAGCAGCCATGCTTCCTGATGCGATGAAATTTCTCCTGTTCATTTGGATATCCTTGTGTTTGTTGCTGTACTGATGGGTTTGCCTTCCTTGGCATGCCATTGGCAATAGGCAATGATGGCATCACGTTGCAGGTAGCCTGTCCGCTGCTGCTTCAAATCCTTAAATGCTCTGAAACCGCCGCCGCCGTCAACCGCATAGTCGGAATTGACCATCATATAGGTCGCCCCAAGGTCGAGCGGCTTGCCTTGAATCATCACTTCCACGGCCTGCTTTCCTGTGATGCGGTAGCTTAACCCTGCCACCCCTCCACCACCGCCTTCTGCAGCCAGGCGGTCAATATACTGCCGCAACACCTCCCCTCTTACAGGTACAATAACCAACTGGTTGTCGAATGGCATCACCTCATAAACCAACCCCCGGGTGATGGGACCTGTCGCCATCCTGTTGATGCGCACGCCACCATGGTTCATGAAGGCGATATCGGCCTTTGCATCAAACATGGTGCGGGCAGCCCACAAATACGCATCGGCCAGGAAATTACCCAAAGGACTGTTCGGCAATTCTTTCAACAACTCCTGCTGATTCATCACCAAAACCTGGTCCATAGTCTTCCCTACACTGTCGCGGAAGGGCTGCACCAATCGCAACAACGCTGTGTCTGCTGCACGAGCGGGATTGACCGGATAACCCTTGTAACGGACACCCGTGAGCTGGTTTCGGGTAATGCACCCAACCAACAAAAGGGGAATAATAGATAAAAAGAGGAAACGTTTCATATACAGTGGTGGTTTGCGGAAATTAGGGATTTTTTGTGGTAACTTCGCCCAAATTGTTTTTTACCATGGCATTTGATCTCACCGGCAAAATTGTTGCCAAATTTGAAACCATCCAACGGAGCGCCACCTTCAAAACAAGGGAATTTGTAGTGGAAACGAATGAAGATATCAATGGTCGCACCATCACCAATTTTGTAAAATTCCAGACCGTTCAAGACCGTACCGGTATCCTCGATCGCTTCAACGTTGGAGATACTGTAAAAGTTCATTTCAATATCAAAGGTTCCCGCTGGGAAAAAAACGGACAGGTCAACTACATCACCAACCTCGACGCCTGGAGGATTGAACAAATGGGCATGGCATCTGGTGGTGGCATCGAAACACCTCCTGCATTCTCCCCTGACCCAATGGGGCAGTCGGGCATTGCAGACGACCTGCCATTCTAAGCACCCTCATCCATGCAGCAGGAGATCCAATTGCAGCTCACTCCAGGAGAAGCGGCGCAGGAGACAATAGTAAAGTCCTTCATCGCCGGGCATCTGGGCAAGGATCCTTCCTCGGTCACCGGCTTCAGGATTCTCAAAAAATCCATCGATGCCCGGAAGCGTACTGTCATGCTCAACCTGAAAGTGCAAGCTTTCATTGACGAACCATTTATAGACCCTCCTGCCAACATAACGGTGTTCCCCGACCTCAAACCATCAGCGGAAAGGGTGATAATCATCGGCGCAGGCCCGGCAGGACTCTTCGCAGCGCTGGAACTGATTGAACAGGGAATCAAACCGGTCATCCTGGAGCGTGGAAAAAATGTACGCGACCGCCGGCGCGACCTGGCAGCACTGAACCGTGAAGGCATCCTCGACGACGACAGCAACTACTGCTTCGGAGAGGGTGGCGCAGGCACCTACAGCGATGGCAAACTCTATACCCGAAGCAATAAAAGGGGGAGCATCGATAAAATCCTGAACCTCTTCGTACAATTTGGCGCAGACCCTGCCATTCTATATACGGCCCATCCCCATATCGGCACCAATAAACTGCCAGGCATCATCCAAGCCATGCGTGAACAAATCATCGCATCAGGGGGTGAAGTGCATTTCCAGGAAAGGGTAACCGACTTCCAACTGGAAAACAACCGCATCAAAGCCGTCATCACCGCCAATGGAAACCGTTTTGAAGGCCAATCGGTGATTCTCGCAACGGGCCATTCAGCCAAAGACATTTTTGTACTCTTGGCACAAAAAAATATCCTGATAGAACCCAAACCTTTTGCCATGGGTGTCAGGATAGAACACCCCCAGGCCCTAATCGACTCCATTCAATACCACTGCCCTGTAAGCACCGGCCGTGACCCCTACCTACCCCCCGCAGCCTATCAACTGGTGGAACAGGTCAATGGCCGTGGAGCCTTCTCCTTCTGCATGTGTCCGGGTGGCATCATCGCCACCGCCTCCACCAGCCAGGATGCACTTGTAGTCAATGGATGGAGCCCCAGCAAGCGCAACAACCCTTTTGCCAACTCGGGCATGGTGGTTCAGGTGGAAATGGCTGATGTGAAAGCAAACAATTCCCCATTGGTGCTGCATGATTTCCAGGAAGCTGTTGAAAGAAAAGCCTACACCGCTGGTGGCGGGCTCTTCACTGCACCAGCACAACGGATGACCGACTTCGTCCAAAACCGGTTCTCCTCCTCACTGCCAGACCATTCCTACCTACGGGGAGTCAAATCTGCCAACCTGAAGGAAGTGTTGCCGGGATTTGTGGCCAACACCCTGCGTGAAGCATTCAAAGCTTTCGGGAAAAAAATGAAGGGCTACTACACAGAAGAGGCCATCCTCATCGCTCCGGAAAGCCGAACATCTTCGCCGGTTCGTATACCCCGCGATCCGGAAACCCTCCGCCACCCGCAGGTTAAGAACCTCTTCCCCTGTGCCGAAGGTGCAGGCTATGCCGGTGGTATTGTGAGTGCAGCCATGGACGGACAAAAAGTGGCCAACCGCTTGTCACATTTTATAGCCCACTGATTGGTTTTCAACGTAATTTTCCGGCACCAACCAACGACATGGAAAAAATTCTGGAAATACACGGACTGAAAAAAAACTTTTCAGGACAAAAAGCGGTGGATGACATCAGCTTCTCCATCCAACAGGGATCTGTATTCGGACTCCTCGGCCCCAACGGAGCGGGCAAAACCACACTCCTGCGCATGATAACCGGCATCTTCCTGCCGGATGAAGGAAGCATCACCCTCAACGGTAAACCTTTCGAACCGCTACGTGATAACGGGCTGATTGGTTACATGCCTGAAGAACGCGGATTGTACAAGAAAATGAAAATTGGCGAACAGGTGCTTTACCTGGCCCAGCTGAAAGGGCTCTCCAAAAAGGAAGCCATGGAAAATATCAAAACCTGGTTTATCAAATTCCAAATGGAATCCTGGTGGAATAAAAAGGTGGAAGACCTTTCCAAAGGGATGAGCCAGAAACTGCAGTTCGTCACTACCGTTGTACACAACCCCAAACTGATTATCCTGGATGAGCCGTTCAGCGGACTCGACCCAGTGAACGCCAACCTGATCAAAGATGAAATCTTCAACCTGGCCAAAGCAGGTGCCACCATCATCTTCAGTACACACCGGATGGAACAGGTGGAGGAAATATGCGATCAGATCATTCTCGTCAACAAAGGAAACAAAATCCTGGATGGCACGGTAACGCAGGTCAAGCAGGACTTCAAAGAAAATATTTTTGAAATCGGATTCGACCAGCCGGTGCTGGCAGAACATACTGCCATTCACCTGTTCAACCTCAAATCGTCTGCACCACACCAACTTAAAATTCAGATCAACGAAGGATTCACCAATAATGATGTCATCCAATACTTCATCAACAAAGGTCTGAACATCCGCTCCTTCCACGAGGTACTCCCTTCGCTCAATGACATTTTCATCCGGCTGGTGCAAGGTACCCCTGAAGCCAGACAGTTTCAGCATTGATCACATCCAACATCATCCACATGAACAAGGTTTTACTTATCATACAAAGGGAATACATCACCAGGGTTAAAAACAAGCGTTTTTTACTGATGACCTTCTTGATGCCAGTCATTTTCATCGTTTTTATCGGCGGCTCAGCCTATTTTGCCGCTACCTCACGGGAAACAACCAGCATAGCAGTTGTCAATGATCCGGGCTTTCTGCAGGAACACCTGAAAAGCGATAGCGATAGGGTGGTCTTTAGTTTCCCTGAAGGCATAGACTCCCTGAATTACAAAGAAAAGTCGTTTAATGGCATACTGTATCCCACATTCCAAGATGGCAAAATAAAAGCTGAACTCTATTCCTCAGAGCAACTCGGTTTTGAGCCCAGCCGCTACATTGAAAGACAGCTCAATAAAGCACTTGAAAACAAGCTGCTGCTTGAAAAAGGCATTCAAAAATCTACGCTTGACTCTATCTCTGATGCATCAGAAGCCAATGTATCCTTGAAAAATATGGTTTCTGATGAAGTCGGTGAATCCAAAGAAGCAAACGCAGGACTGGCTTACGGCATTGGATTTGGCAGCGGACTGCTGATCTATATGACCATGTTCATCTTTGGTG
>JBDLUN010000198.1:0-35465 GCA_039805245.1 Bacteroidota bacterium | reverse complement strand
ATCCTGGTCTTGAATAAAACAGATATGGTCAAGCAAAACCGGGTGGGTGATGCCATAGCTTTTTTCAATGGCAAATCATACTGTTCCGGTATCATACCTGTTTCAGCATCAAAAAAGCAGAACCTTGATGTGTTGCTGGACAAAATAATCCTTTCATTGCCTGAAGGGGAACCATTCTATGATCAGGATGAGCTGACCGACATGCCCACTCGCTTCTTCTGTGGTGAATTGATCAGGGAAAAAATCTTTGAATTATTTGATGAGGAAATACCCTATCAGGCAACTGTCATGGTTACCCGGTTTGAAGAAAAGACTACATTGATCAAAATATCGGCAGATATCATTGTGCAACGTGAATCGCAAAAGGCAATCATTCTCGGTGCCGGTGGCATCATGATCAAGAAATTGGGTACCCTTTCCCGGCAATCCATTGAACAGTTTCTGGACAGCAAAGTGTTTCTGGAGATTTTTGTAAGGGTAAGGAATAACTGGCGGAATAATGAGTCACATTTGAAAGAATATGGCTACCATGCTTAAGCGGTTTTCTTTTGTATTGCTCTCTTTGATCTTTTTGGCAGCTAAGTATGCAGGAGCACAGCTTATGATTGAGCAAGGGCCCTCAGCATCTACCAGGGATGGGGGCATTTATATTTACGGGCTCACCGGAAAGGAAAACAGGCTGCGGTATGAGAAAATCAATGGCTCACCCTTTTTGAATGAAGCATGGAGCAATGCAATGCTATACGACCGCAACGGAAATTCATTTGGGAGATTCAAGGTAAGATTGAATATTGCCACACATGAAGTGCATTACATAGATAAATTCGGAATTGAAAAAGCTGATAATGGCCAGATTGCAAGGATTGAACTGGATACATTGGCTCTCCTTAAAGGGAAGGGTAGGGTGTTCAGCAATGATGATGAAGTGGTGCGCAGCAAATTCAAAGGGGAAGTGAAATTTGCAGAACACTTGAATGAGGGGTATTACACACTTTTGAGGGTAACTGTTCGGCAGGTGTCCAAATCAGATTCCATGTTCAGCACTATGAACAAGTATTTTTTTAAAGACAATCTTTATTATTTTTTGAAGTCTGGCCGGCAAACTGTTGTTCTCAAGAGATTGACCATAAATGAATTGAGGAAATACATCCCTGCCGAAAAATGGCCGCTTCAGCGGAATGACTTTGCACATCATCCATGGAATAGGGAAGAAGATATGCTGCGTTTGCTTGACCTTATCAATAAAGCTGGCATCAGCAATGATTGATGCCTAATTCGTACCTTTGCCACTTAAAATTATAAATGAATCTGTTGATTAAAAAATATATACTGATCATCATTTCCTGCTTACCCTTATCTGTATTGTACGGTCAATCAGGATCGGGATACCTTCCTGTGTCAGATTTCAGCAATGCGGCATATACCCTTGCTGTCTATGAAATCAACTTTGAAGGGGTTTCGCAGAGCAGCAGTTTTGGTAAACTTCCATATTCATCTATCAAGGGCAGTCCGTTTTATACAGACCAGTTTCATGCAGCCGATCTTTATGGGGAAAAAGGCAAATATGCGGGAAGAATGCAGGTGAAATTGAATATGGCTACCCAAGAGGTACATTTCATTGGTGAAAAGGAAAAGGAATACGTGGCACCAGTGGCATATGCAAAAAGGGTTGTCGTTTTCTCAGAGAATGACGGAAAGGATACGCTGGCCATATTTGAAAGGGATGTTCCTGGTATTCAACTGAATGGCAGACCCATTAAAGATTATGTGGAAGAAATGGTATCAGGAAAAATCAAATTGCACAAGTATACCAGAAGGTATGTAGCTTCAGCAGATTCCATGTTTGGAACCTTGAAGCGATATTATTTTGCAAACACCGTGCATTATTTCATTTCAAATGGAAGTGATGTGCAGCTTATCAAAAAAATGAACCTGTCCAATATTGCTGATTTGCTAGGCGATAGGGGAAGTTTATTGAAATGGGCTGAACAAAACAGACTAAATCCCAAAAGGGAAGAGGACCTTGTTGCACTCATCAAAAGGCGGAATTTCGAAATTGTTCTTCAATAACAGGTATTCAGTTACCCCAAAAATCAAAAAATGCCAGGATTTACCCTCGCTATAGTAGGTCGCCCCAATGTGGGCAAAAGCACATTTTTCAATAGGTTGCTGGAGCAACGCAAAGCCATTGTGGAAGACACCCCGGGTGTGACGAGAGATAGGCAATATGGCGTTTCTGAATGGAACGGCAAGACTTTCAACGTGATTGACACAGGCGGATTTGTTCCAGACGGACAAGAAGTCTTTGAAAAGGAAATTCGGGAACAGGTGATGATTGCTGTGGAAGAGGCCAATGCTCTGGTTTTTATGGTTGATGTTACAACAGGAATAACAACATTGGATGAGGCCATGACAACCATCCTGCGGACTGCCCAAAAACCGGTTTTTCTGGTGGTCAACAAGGTGGATAATGCTGCAAGGCAAATTGATGCCACTGAGTTTTATGCATTGGGTATTGAGAAGACTTTCTTCATCTCATCCATGTCTGGCAGTGGCACAGGTGATTTGCTCGATGAGGTGACTGACCTCATCACCATGGATGTTGAACAACCCGGAGAGGACTTACCCAAAATTGCCATTATCGGTCAGCCCAACGTAGGCAAATCATCATTGCTGAATGCCATGGTGGGGTCAGAACGGACTATCGTGAGTGATATTGCCGGTACAACTAGGGATACCATCCATACACACTATAACTTGTTTCAAAAGGAGTTTATATTGATTGATACCGCTGGTATCAGAAGGAAAACAAAGGTTCATGAAGACCTGGAATTCTATTCGGTGATCAGAGCAATCAAAGCAGTTGATGAGGCTGATGTCTGTCTGATGCTGATAGATGCAGAAAAAGGGATTGCCCAACAAGACCTCAACATATTTTCCCTGGCCGTGAAAAAGGGCAAGGGTGTTGTTATGGTTGTTAATAAATGGGACCTGGTGGAGAAGTCCACCAATACCGCGCGAGACTATGAGAAGGAACTGAAAAGCAGACTGGCTCCATTTACAGATATTCCTATCATATTCATATCAGCCAAGGAGAAAACAAGGGTTTTCAAAGTAATTGAAACCGCACTGGAGGTATATGAAAATAGGAAAAGGAGGATACAGACTTCCGTGCTGAATGAAGAAATGCTCAAGGTGATTGAATCATACAGACCACCCGTTGTCAGAGGTAATTCCGTTAAAATCAAATTCATTACACAGATCCCAACTGTTGTTCCCAGTTTTGCCTTTTTTACCAACTATCCTGATGATATCAAGGCGCCTTACCGCAATTATCTGGAAAACCAACTTCGGGAAAAATTCAATTTCAAAGGGGTGCCAGTAAGAATATTTTTCAGGAAGAAATAGAAAAAGGGTGGCTAAAAAGCCACCCTGTACTGATTATGACCCAAAACTAAAAGCTAGAATTTGTAGGCAACTGCAACCAGGAAACTGCCATTGGATTGAGTAGCAGCACCATCTTTATTGAAAAACACCTTGCTGTTTGACGACTCAAAACGCAATTCAGGGATGATTGTTAATCCACCCAATTTGATATTGCCAGAGACAGTGTTGGCAAAAATGTTGCCACCTGCAGCAGCTGCACCAAGAGCGGAAAGTTGGTTTTTGTCAGCAAAAATTTCTGAACGGAGTGTGAGTCCAAATTTTTTGGCTGGATCATAGTTCAGGTAAAATGCTGAACCTGACCATGTTTGGGCATCCTCGTAAACAGCTGCATTTTTGATCGATGTGCTGTTCACTGTTCCATTGTAACCAACGTTAAACTGATCGCTCACTTTTGCTGTCAAAACCACATCAAACTGCCTTATTTTGGCCGCATCTGCAGGTCTTTGACCCCCAACATAGTTCACATACAATTTGATATCGTCGGTGATAGCCTGGCTGACCTGCAAAAGCAGTGCTTTTTTGCTGTCTGCCGGACTCTTCCTGTAATCGGTAGGGTTGGAGAGGCCAATCATGATTCCTGTGCTACCGAAAGTCAAGTCGGATTTGATGCCAGTATGCAAGAAAGGACCGTACGAAAACATATAAGACATGCTGTAATTCCTGTTGGCATAGGCATCCACCAGTTCATAGCCAACATGGGTAGCCCATGTACCTGCTGTAAATTTCAACCAGTCGGTTGCTGCGAAGGCTACATTCAATTGTTTTACGTAGGCAAGGATACCTTTGTCGTTATAAGCAAACTCCTTAGCCCGCTTTCCTGATCCAAAATCTGCCGTTGCAGAGAATTTACCTGATGCATAGTCCACTTTAGCAGACAACATTCCCAACGCCAGTTTACCGTTACTATTGGTGAAGCTGGTTCTGTTGTTGGATGCAGTTTTGCTGAAGTCGGATCGGAAATAACCATCAACCGAACCGGTGAAGGTGAAATTGGAAGATTTCTCTTCAGCAGGTTTTGTCTCTGTAGTGGTTTGTGCGAGGCCAAAAGCGGGGAGGGCTATCAAGGAAGCTATTACGTAAAGTTTTCGTATCATTGTTTTGGTTTTTAGTACTTAAGAAAGGGGTACAGCACAGGTGCATGTTCTAGTCCAACAGCATCATGATTGCTGTACCCTGTTTGTTTATGGATTATCCTTTTTGTGGGTTTCTGCCGTATTTCTCGTCGTGCTGTGTAGCGTCCAATCCCAATTCCTCTTCTTCTTCACTTACACGTAGGGGCTGGATGAGGTTGATGAATTTGAAAATGATCAGCGAAACAACAAAGGAGTAGGCTACTGCAATACCCATTGCTTTGAGCTGCGTCAGGAAGAACTCTGCGTTGCCATAAAACAGACCATCATTACCGGCACCATTGACTGCTTTCGTAGCAAATACACCGGTCAAAATCATACCTACAATGCCACCCAAGCCATGGCAAGGGAAAACGTCAAGAGTATCATCCAAAGTTGATTTTTGTTTGTAGTAGACGGCAATGTTGGAGATGATGGCTGCAATAACCCCGATGAAAATGCTTTGGGGGATGCCAACGAAACCTGCTCCAGGAGTGATGGCCACCAAGCCTACAACAGCTCCGATGCAAAATCCCATTACAGAAGGCTTTTTGCCTTTCATAACATCAAAGAACATCCAGGAAAGACCTGCGGCAGCAGCGGCTGTATTGGTTGTTGCGAAAGCGGAAACAGCCAAACCATTTGCTCCCAATGCAGAACCTGCATTGAATCCAAACCAGCCGAACCACAGCAAACCGGTACCAATCAATACATAGGGTACATTGGCTGGAGGAACTTCTACTCCTTCCATGTGTGCTTTCCTGCGTTTGAGTACAAGTGCTCCAGCGAGTGCGGCACAACCAGCAGAAATGTGAACGACAGTACCGCCTGCGAAATCAAGTGCTCCCATTTTGAAGAGGAATCCCTCTGGATGCCAGCTCCAGTGCGCAAGTGGAGCATACACCAAAATACTGAAGAGTATAATGAAAAGAATGTAAGAAGTGAATTTGACCCTTTCAGCCAGTGCACCAACCACCAAGCCTGGTGTGATGATCGCAAACATCAACTGGAAAAGAGCAAACAATGTTTTGGGGATGGTTGGGGCAAGACTCCAGGGAGCAGCATTGCTTACATCCTTGAAAAAGAAATTGGTCATCGGATTACCGATGAAGCCACCGATTGAATCACCAAAGCTAAGACTATATCCAAAGGTGACCCAGATGACAGTTACCACACCAGCAGCAACTGTACTTTTGATCATAGTGGAGATTACATTTTTCCGATGCACCATTCCACCGTAGAAAAAGGCCAAACCGGGTGTCATCAGGAAAACAAGGGCTGTTGCAACAAGCACCCAGGTAATGTCTGCTCCGTTGTACACACCCTCTTTGTCTTCAAAGTTGGGGAGTACCGGCACAAAAATCGCGGCAATGGCGATTGCTGCGAGTACGATGAAAGGTAGCTTGTCTCTTAACGTTTTTGAATTCATTTTAATTGATTTTGGGTTTACAATCAGTTATTGATATCAAAACTAATGAATTGTAACCCAAGTTTCAAATAAATAACACATATAAATATATATAATATGATTAGGATGATTTACATAAAACATTGTAATACAATAATATATACATATATTATTACCAATTTAGACAGAGAAAAATAAATTGTATAAAACATATATAAAAAATTATAATATATAATCGACTCAAAAAAAAGACCGGCATGTGCCGGTCTGAATGTTACTATTTAGTTTTGGCTAATGAACGAGCAAATTGCTGTCTTTGGTTTCCAGCAAAGATGCTCCCATCAGGAATTCATCAACCTTCCTGGCACATTCTCTTCCTTCGCTGATGGCCCATACAACCAAGGATTGCCCCCTGCGCATATCTCCACAGGAAAATATCTTGGCGATATTGGTCTTGAACTCTTTTTCACTGGCCTTGACATTTCCCCTTTCATCCAATTCAATATCCAATTCTTCAAGCATACCTTTTTGCTGTGGGGAAACAAATCCCATAGCCAACAAAACAAGATCACATGGAATCTCCTGCTCAGAATCGGGAACTTCCATAAACTTACTGGGTCTGCCATCCACTGATTTCCATTCCAACTCCACTGTTCTCAAAGCTGTCAATTCTCCCTGATCATTTCCAAGAAATGCTTTGGTAGCAACGGCCCACTGGCGTTCACAACCTTCTTCATGTGAAGAGGATGTCTTAAGCACCATAGGATAGGTGGGCCATGGCATGAATGGCGTCCTGCTCTCTGGCGGTTTGGGCATCAACTCAAACTGGGTAACCAGGGTAGCACCCTGTCTATTGGAAGTTCCAACGCAATCACTGCCGGTATCGCCGCCACCGATCACCACAACACGCTTGCCTTGGGCACTGATCAATTCATCGGCAATATTGCTTTCGATTTTTTTGTTCGCAAGGGGGTCGCTGCCTGCAACCAACTTGTTCTGTTGTTTGAGGAATTCCATTGCAAAATGCACACCTTTCAGATCCCGGCCCGGAATGGTCAAGTCTCTTGGCACGGTGGATCCCGCAGCCATGACGATAGCACTATACTCCCTCAACAAATCGTCCATATTTACATTTACCCCTACATGGGTATTGCATTTGAATACAATCCCTTCCTGTTGGAGGACCTGGATTCTCCTGTCAATAACTGTTTTCTCCAGCTTGAAATCAGGTATGCCATAGCGGAGAAGCCCCCCGGGCTGTTCATCCCTTTCAAAAACGGTAACCGAATGACCTGCCTGGTTCAACTGCGCGGCCGCTGCCAAGCCTGCCGGTCCGCTGCCAATCACGGCGATTTTTTTGCCGGTTCTCAAGACAGGAACCTTGGGTTTGACATATCCTTTTTCAAACGCAATTTCAATGATATGCTTTTCAATTTCCTCGATGTTAACGGGAGGCTGATTGATACCCAATACACAGGCACTTTCGCATGGCGCAGGGCAAATCCTGCCGGTGAATTCAGGGAAGTTGTTGGTGGAAGTGAGTATTTCGTATGCTTCCTCCCAGCTTTGTTTGTAAACGGCATCATTGAATTCAGGAATGATATTGCCGAGTGGACAACCATGATGGCAAAAAGGAACACCACAGTTCATGCACCTGGCAGCCTGTTTGTTGAGTTCCTCTGCTTCGAAGGGCTTGACAAACTCTTTGAAATTACTTATGCGCTCTTTAGCATCAGTCTTTTTCGGACTTACCCTTGTAAACTCTAAAAATCCTGTTGGTTTTCCCATGTTCCAATTATTTGATGGTCACATTAGTTCCGCTCTTTCTGGTTTGCATGACTTTCTTGTAGTCGCGGGGATATACCTTGATGAAATTTAACCGTTGATTCTCCAGATCATTCAAAATGAACTTGGCTACCGTACTTCCCGTTGTGGCTTCGTGTTCGGTCAACAATCCACTGAGCAACAGGATATCTTCATCATCCAGCGGATCCAAATCGACCATTTCCATATTGCAGTTTTCTGCAAAATTGCCTTGGATATCATAAACATAGGCAATTCCACCACTCATCCCGGCTGCAAAGTTTCGGCCTGTTGCACCCAATACCACCACTGTTCCGCCTGTCATGTACTCACATCCATGATCACCCAATCCTTCCACAACAGCAGTAGCTCCGGAATTCCTAACAGCAAACCTTTCCCCGGCCTTACCTCTGATGAAGGCTTTTCCGGAGGTGGCACCATAAAAAGCCACATTGCCGATGAGAATATTATTTTCTGGAACGAAGCTTGATTCCTTGTGTGGATAAACAATCATGTTCGCTCCACTCAATCCCTTGCCGAAATAATCATTGGCATCACCTTCAAGCTCAAGGATTACACCATGAGTATTGAAAGCTCCGAAGCTTTGTCCTGCAGTTCCCCTGAACTTCAGGTGAATGGTTCCATCTGGCAGTCCTTCAGCACCATACCGTTTCGTAATCTCATTGCTGAGCATGGTACCGGTAGTCCTGTCAGTATTTTTGATATCCCTATTGATTCTAACCTGCTCTTTATTCTCCAATGCGGGTGCAGCTTCTTCAATAATACCCCAGTCCAATACTCCTGCAATGCCATGATCCTGCTCTTCCTGTTTGTACAAACCGGTAAATTGATCTGCAGGTTCTTTGTATAGAACAGGCGTAAGATCGAGCTTTTTGGATTTCCAATGATTCAGGTTTTCTCTAATGCGCAGTGCATCAGCTTGACCAACCATTTCTTCAATGGTTCTGTAACCCAGTGAAGCCATGATCTCGCGCAATTCCATGGTTAGGAATTGGATGAAATTCACCACGTATTCTGCTGCCCCATTAAATCTTTTCCTGAGTTCAGGATCTTGGGTGGCAACCCCTACAGGGCAAGTGTTTAGATGGCATTTACGCATAAGGATACATCCTTCAACAACCAGCGCGGCCGTGGCAACACCCCATTCCTCTGCTCCCAACAGGGTAGCGATGGCGATATCCCTACCGGTTTTCAATTGTCCGTCGGTTTGCACAACAACCCTGCTTCTTAATTTATTTTTTACCAGTGTCTGGTGGGCTTCTGCCAATCCAAGCTCCCAAGGCAAGCCGGCATGCCTGATGGAACTCATAGGAGAAGCTCCTGTACCGCCGTCGTGCCCGGAAATCAAAACCACATCGGCCTTGGCCTTGGCCACACCGGCCGCGATAGTGCCTACACCGGCTTTGGAAACCAATTTTACACTGATTCTGGCCTTTCTGTTGGCATTTTTAAGGTCAAATATCAATTGCGCCAAATCTTCAATGGAATAGATATCATGGTGTGGAGGAGGGGAGATGAGTCCTACTCCGGGGGTTGAATGTCTTACCTTTCCTATCCAATCATCCACTTTGTGACCAGGCAATTGTCCGCCCTCACCCGGTTTTGCACCTTGCGCCATTTTGATTTGCAGCTCATCCGCTTCGGTGAGGTACTGACTGGTTACACCAAATCTGGCAGAGGCAACCTGTTTGATGGATGATCGCATGGAATCACCATTGGGCAATGGTTTGTAGCGTATTTCATCCTCTCCGCCCTCGCCGGTATTGCTCTTGGCACCAAGCCTGTTCATGGCGATGGCCAAAGTGGTATGCGCCTCCCAAGAGATGGAGCCGAAAGACATGGCGCCAGTGGCAAACCTTTTGTAGATGGATTCAGCCGGTTCCACTTCATCAATGGATATGGCTGCTTTCAGGGGCATGAAATCAAACATGCTCCGGAGTGTACAGGCTTTTTCACCCTGATCATTGACCAGTTTGGAATATTTTTTAAAAATATTGTAATCGCCTGATCTTGTTGCGTGTTGCAAAAGGTGTATGGTCTGGGGATTGAAAAGATGGAATTCCCCCTTGCGTTTCCATTGGTAAACGCCGCCTACAGGCAGGCGATCCACTGGAATGCTTTTTCTGCTGAAACCCAGGTTGTGTTTGGCCAATGCCTCTCTGGCAATTTCATCCAATCCCATACCCTCAATTCTGGAAACTGCCCCTGTGAAATATTTGTCGACCACTTCTCTGTTCAGTCCAATAATCTCAAAAATTTGTGCACCCTGGTAAGACTGCAGGGTGGAAATGCCCATCTTGGAGAAAACCTTCAATAGGCCTTCGTTGATCGCCTTGATGTAATTTTTCTTGAGTTTTTCTGGGTCGAGTTGTGTATCAATTTTACCGCTCAGGCGCATATCCCTAATAGATGATAATGCGAGATAAGGGTTGATAGCAGTTGCCCCGAAGCCGAGGAGGCATGCAAAGTGATGCACTTCAAAAACATCGCCTGCCTCAACAATGATACCCACTTTTCCTCTGTAGCCTTTTCTGATCAGGTGATGATGGATGGCTGAAGTGGATAAAAGTGACGGGATTGGTGCATGGTCTGAATCAATGGCCCTATCCTGCAGAATCAAGACTTCAAAGCCATCTTCCACGGCATCAACGGCATAGCGGCATATCCTGTCCAATGCTTTTTTGAGTGACCCAGTTTGCCCATCGGCCCTGAAATAACACTGCAGGGTTTTGGCTTGGAAAATACCCGTATCGATACTTCTGATTTTTTCCAGATCCTTGTTGGTCAGCACAGGATGCTTCAGCGCAACGGTATGGCAGCTCAAAGGATCTTCATTGAGCATGTTCCCGTTATTGCCAACAAAAGTGGCCAATGACATCACCAATCTCTCCCTGATGGGGTCAATTGGCGGATTGGTAACCTGTGCAAACAATTGTTTGAAATAGCTGCTCAGATGTTGGGGCTGATCACTGAGGATTGCCAGGGGAATATCAGTTCCCATCGAACCAATAGGTTCTTTTCCATCAACGGCCATCGGGGCAATGATGGATTCAAGATCCTCAGAACTGTATCCGAATGCTTTTTGGTATTTGAAAACCTGTTCGTGTTCCAGGTGAGTGAACATGACCCTGGGTTCAGGCAATTCATTCAACCTTATTTTATATTTGTTCAACCATTCGGCATAAGGCTTTTGGTTGCAAATTTTATCCTTCAACTCATCATCGCTGATGATTCGTCCCTCTTCCATGTCTACAACAAACATTTTGCCGGGCTGCAACCTGCCTTTTTCAATGATCAGGGTTGGATCTACTGGTAGTGCTCCTGTTTCAGATGCCATGATTACACGGTCATCAGATGTTACACAGTAGCGTGAAGGCCTGAGTCCGTTTCTGTCGAGGGTAGCACCAATCATCGTTCCATCGGTAAAGGAAATTGATGCTGGTCCATCCCAAGGCTCCATGATAGATGCATGGTATTCGTAAAATGCCTTTTTGGCCGGGTCCATGCTCTCATTGCCATCCCATGCTTCTGGAATCAGCATCATCATAACATGGGGCAATGACCTACCTGTCATGGTAAGTAATTCAATCATGTTGTCCAAACTGGCTGAATCACTCTGGCTTCCGGAAATGAGCGGCAAAAGCATGTCCATTTCCTCCTTGGTGAAGTATGGAGAAGTGTAGCCTTTTTCGTTGGTTTTGATCCAGTTGAGGTTGCCTTGGAGGGTGTTGATCTCTCCGTTGTGGGCAATGTATCGGAATGGCTGTGCCAGCTTCCAGGAAGGAAAGGTATTGGTCGCAAACCTGGAATGCACCAAACCGAGGGCAGTTACCAACTTTTTATTGCTCAGGTCAGGGAAGTACGACCTAACCTGATGGCTGGTGAGTTGGCCCTTATAAACGATGATTTTGTAGGAAAGGGAGGCAATGTAAAACCCGATAGGGTCCTTTTTTACGGAATTGTTGATGAGGTGACTGGCATAATTCCTGAGAACAAACAATTTGCGCTCAAAAGCCATGGGGTCAGTAATGTGATCCGGGCAAGCAATGAAAACCTGTTCCATCTCCGGCTCAACAGTCCTGGCAGTATATCCAATTCCTTCTGGATTAACCGGGACTTTTCGCCATGCAAGAACCTCAAGTCCCAATTCTTCTGCTGCTCTGACAAAAATATCCCTTGATTCCTCTCTCAAACGCACTTCCTTGGGGAAGAACACGGAACCGACACCATACCGGCCAAAAGCAGGCAAGTGAACGCCCATTTTCAAACATTCATCAAAAAAGAAGGCGTGTGGTGTTTGGATAAGGATGCCCGCACCATCTCCGGTATTGCTCTCACAGCCACAGGCACCCCTGTGTTCCATGTTCTCGAGAATTGTCAGTGCATCAGAAACAACCTGGTGGTTTTTATTTCCTTTGATATTTGCAACAAATCCAATGCCGCATGCATCCCTTTCAAAATCCGCATGGTATAGTCCCCGGTTTCTTGCCATAAGAAAACAGTTTTTTTAAAAAATTCTAAAAATATCGCAAATGCGATAGATTATATTCAATTTGTGGGCAAGCTGTCGGTTGAATTTACGACAATTAGGTTATTTTATGAAAAAAAGAAATAAATTCCTGATTCATCAGGAATTTATTTCTGCTGCATAGCTGCTGACGGGCTCACAGGTACAAACCAAGTTCCTGTCGCCATAAGTATTGTTAACCCTGGCAATGGTAGGCCAGAATTTGTTCTGCCGCAGGTATCCTATCGGAAATGCTGCCTTTTCTCTTGAATAGGGTCTGTCCCATTCATTGGCACAGATATTGGCTTGGGTATGGGGAGCCCTTTTCAACACATTGGTTTTTTTATCAACTTCTCCCGCTTCAATTTCCCGGATTTCCGCCCTGATGGCCAGCATGGCATCACAGAACCGGTCCAGTTCGCCTTTATCTTCACTTTCAGTGGGTTCTATCATAATGGTTCCTGGAACAGGAAAGCTCATGGTAGGTGCATGAAATCCGTAATCCATGAGGCGCTTGGCGATGTCTTCCGCTTCGATATCTGCCGTTTTCTTGAATGGTCTCAAGTCAACAATGAATTCATGCGCACAGGTGCCATTGGTACCCAGGTAGAGAATATCATAGTCGTGCATCAATCTGGCTTTCATGTAGTTTGCATTGAGTATGGCATAGGAAGTGGCATCTTTAAGTCCACTTCCGCCCAACATCCGGATATAACCATAACTGATGAGCAGGATGCTTGCACTGCCAAATGGCGCAGCACTCACTGCGGTGGTGCCTTTGGCTGGATTGGGTTCACCGTTCAGGTTCTGTGAGTGCCCTGGAAGGAACGGCGCCAGATGGGATTTGACGCAAATGGGGCCCATACCAGGTCCACCACCACCATGGGGAATGGCGAAAGTCTTGTGAAGATTCAGGTGGCAAACATCGGCACCAATCAATCCTGGCGAAGTAAGTCCTACCTGCGCATTCATATTGGCGCCATCCATATATACCTGTCCGCCATGCTCATGAATAATGGCAGTGATTTCTTTCACGGTTTCTTCATAGACACCATATGTGCTGGGGTAGGTGATCATGATTCCGGAAAGGGAGTCGCTGTATTGTGCTGCCTTTTCTTTGAGGTCTGCCAGGTCAATATAACCATTGTCCAGCGCTTTTACCACCACCACTTTCATACCCGCCATGACCGCTGATGCGGGATTGGTTCCATGGGCCGAGATAGGGATAAGCATGACATTCCTTTGGTGGTCTCCCCTGGAGAGGTGGTAGCCGCGGATGGCCAACAAGCCTGCATATTCGCCCTGTGCTCCGCTGTTGGGTTGCAGGCTGCAGGCATCGAATCCGGTTACTTCACAAAGGTATTTGGACAGCTCATCAAGAACATAACGGTATCCTTCCGTTTGGCTGGCTGGGGCAAATGGGTGGATATTGCTCCAGCAAGACCAACTCAGGGGCATCATCTCAGTGGCTGCGTTGAGTTTCATTGTGCAACTGCCGAGGGAAATCATGGAGGTATTCAGTGAAAGGTCTTTGTTCTCGAGGTATTTGATGTACCTCATCATTTGGCTTTCACTGTGATGGCTGTTGAAAACGGGATGCAACAGGTAAGCGTCTTTCCGTCTTAAATCCTGCGGTATGCTGGATACAGACACATTATCGGCAAAGTTGAATTGGGCATTACCCGTTTCACCGAAACAGGTCAATAGGTCAAGTACGGAAGCAGCATCTGTGGTTTCATCCAAGCTGATACTAACCTTTGTAGCATTGATCAGCCTTAAGTTTATACCCCTTGATGCAGCCAACTCGACCAACGCCACAGCGTTATCGGCTTCAATGGCAACCGTGTCAAAGTAATTATCTGCAAGGAGTTTATAACCCATTGCTTTTAGGCTCTCTGCAACGACATGGGCATATTGTGCGGTTCTGAGGGCTATGTTGCGCAAACCATCAGGACCATGGTAAACAGCATACATCGCTGCCATATTGGCCAGTAGGGCCTGTGCTGTACAGATATTGGAGGTGGCTTTTTCCCTTTTGATGTGTTGCTCGCGGGTTTGCAGTGCCATCCTCAGCGCCCTGTTGCCATCGGCATCGATACTGATACCGATAATCCTGCCGGGCATGTTACGCTTGAATTCATCTTTTGTGGCAAAGAAGGCAGCATGGGGGCCGCCATAACCCATGGGAACGCCAAAGCGCTGTGCGGAACCACAAGCAACATCCGCACCCAATTCTCCGGGAGAGGTCAATAGTGTCAAAGCCAACAAATCAGTTGTCATGACTACATAACCTCCAGCTGCATGTACCTTTTCGATGAACAACCTTGGATCTTCTATGGCGCCGAGGTTGTTGGGGTATTGGATCAGGGCACCGAAGTAGGTATTGTCAATTGTCGCACCGGCTGCATCCCCCACCACGATTTCAATCCCGATAGGCAATGCCCTGGTAATCAGCAGGTCCAATGTTTGGGGGAAACAATGCCTGTCTACAAAAAATTTGGAACGCTCGATGTGGTCCTGTTTGTTCAGCGCATTAAAAAACATGGTCATCGCTTCTGCTGCAGCAGTGGCTTCATCCAGCAGGGAAGCATTGGCTATGGGCAAACCGGTGAGGTCTGTCACCATGGTTTGAAAATTCAAAAGACTTTCGAGCCGTCCCTGGGCAATTTCTGCCTGATAGGGGGTGTATTGGGTGTACCAACCCGGATTTTCAAAGATATTTCGCAGAATGACACTGGGGGTGTGTGTGCCATAATAGCCTTGACCTATGAAATTGCGTGCAACCTTGTTGCGTTCACCAATTTCTCTAATATGTTGCAGATAGGCCGCTTCTGACATAGCTTGCGGAACAGCCAATGCCTGACTGTTTAGGATGCTTGCTGGCACCGTTTTGAGAATAAGCTGCTCAAGGTTTGTTTCTCCGATTGTGCTGAGCATGGCTTCCGTTTCCCGGGCTGATGGTCCGATATGTCTTCCCCTGAACTCATTTTCCTGCTTTGCTAAAAGATGCATGTTGGACATTTTTTTAGGTTGACTCAATTCAAAAAACAAAACGATTTGCAAAGTTAATCACATGGGGGCAGCAATTCACTTCTTTGTACATCAAAAAGCCTGAATGTGGATTAAATGGTGAAACATTCACAATCGTGATGCCAAGTGCTTAATTTTGGGCCATGTCAGAGGATTTGTTTAAAAACTGGGAAAAACGTTCACAGGAAAGGAGTAAGGTTTACAAAACCTATCTGAAGCGGGTTCAAGTCAAGGCAGCAGTCGATAAACTCCCAGATCTGCACGAAGAGGCATTTGAACGGGTGGATTGCCTCACCTGCGGTAATTGTTGCAAGGGTTATTCACCCCGATTCAAAACCCCTGATATCAAAAGAATCAGCAAGGTGGTTGGATTGCGAGAAGGGGTTTTCATAGAAAAGTATCTTAAGCTGGATGCAGAGGGGGATTACGTTTTGCAACAGGCTCCTTGTCCTTTTCTGGGGGGTGACAATCACTGCTCCATATACGAAGACCGGCCATCGGATTGCAGGCGTTTCCCTTATACGGATGAGGATGTTTTTGTCAAAAGGACTGCCCTCACCTTAAAAAATACAAGCTTTTGCCCTGCGGCCTATTATGTGCTGGAGCGTTTGATGGCCGTTAATCCCTAGTCAGTATTGTATTTTCCTCACCAGAGGTGATTTCAGCCAATTGTAGGCAACAATACCAATGGTCATCGAACCACCGAAAACAACAGCAGGTACAACGCCAATTAGTCTTGCTGCCAAGCCACTTTCAAAAGCGCCCAATTCATTGGAAGAAATGATGAAGATGCTATTGAGTGCTGAAACGCGTCCTTTCATTTCTTCTGGGGTTTTCAATTGCAGGACGGAGGACCTGATGATGATGCTTATCCCATCAAGCAAGCCAGACATAAGCAAGGCTGCAAAGGATATCCAAAAGTATTCGGAAAGCCCGAAAATGATTGTCATGACGCCAAATCCTGCAACACACAGTAACATGGTTTTACCCTGATTCCTCCTCATGGGTATGAAGTTGATGATGAGCATCACTGCAATGGCACCAATCCCTGGTGCAGCCCGGAGCAGCCCCAAACCTTCTGGTCCGGTTTTCAATATAACATCTGAAAAATAGGGAAGTAGTGCCGTGGCGCCTCCAAAAAAGACCGCAAACAAATCCAGGGAGATAACCCCCAGAATTTCTTTAGTTCGCCACACAAACCGAAACCCTTCACGGATACTCTTCAACATGGTTTCCTTTTTGGCTACCATAGCAGGCTGTTTCGGACTGATACCGAAAAGTGACAATACAGCAATGATCATCATGGCAATCATTACGCAAAAAGAAACGGAAATGCCCCAGCTGCCATACATCAACCCGCCAATAGCAGGCCCCCCAACACCGGCAATCTGCCAGGAACTGCTATGCCAACTGACGGCATTGGGTATTTTCTTTTTGGGAACAAGCATGCTAACCAAGGCAAAAGACGACGGTCCGCTGAAAGCCCTGGCAATGCCAGTGCAAAATGCAATAGTGTAAATGCAAACTAAAATGGTTTGCTGGCTAAACTGCTGGGCGGCAAAACTACTGGTGACCAAAGCAAATAGGGTTGTCAGGATCAGATTGGATGCAATGCTCAGGTGAAGCAATTTTTTTTTGTCGCTTCTATCGATGATATACCCTGAATAAATGGCCATGATCACTGCCGGCACAAATTCTATGAGTCCGATAAGTCCAATGCTGAAGGGGTCTTTGGTCATCTCAAAAACCTGCCAGCTGATTAGAGTGGCCTGCATGGTGAGAACCATGATAAAAAAGAATCTGGCCGTGATATAGCTCCTGAACTCAGGATACCTCAGTGCCGCAAAACTCCAGTGTTTAAATATTTTTAACATGGAAGGGTTTTTTGTTTAACAAGACGCTTGATCAAGGTAGAGAGATATGAACCTGTCCCTCTGCATAGTCATGATTCAAGGCATCCATGATGGTTTGAAGGTGCAATTTGTTTCCCAGGAAATCTGCACTGCTGGCATCAACGAAAAGCGTCTTTATATTTTGCTGTTTGATGTAATGGGTATAGGTCTGTTGGATATTCAACAGATAATCATCAGGAATCTGTTGTTCATAGGGCCGGTTTCTTTTTTTGATGTTTTCCTGCAGTTTATTGACTGGCGCGTGCAGGTAAATCAATATATCCGGTTTGAGAAGTTGCTGGTGGATGATATCAAACAGTCGTTGGTAAAGCCTGAATTCATCTTCAGGGAGATTGACTTTGGCAAAGAGCAGGCATTTGGTGAACAGGTAATCGGATATGGTGATGCTTTGGAACATATCCTGTTGGTTGACCATGTCTTTCTGCTGTTTAAAGCGTTCTGCCATGAAAAAAAGTTCAACAGGAAATGCATATTGTCCCGGATTTGCATAAAACTTGGCCAGAAAGGGATTGTCTGCAAACTCCTCCAGTATTAGCCGCGCATTGAGTTCTTTGGCCAACAAGTGTGCCAATGTAGTCTTGCCTGCACCAATATTTCCTTCAATCGTAATGAACCTGTGCTTCATGCTCCAAACTTAAACAACCAGGGGCAATTCAACCTTCATTCTTTTGCACATTGGGGGAATATTGGCTTACGCTTAGGGTATCTTTACAGTTGGATAACATTTCAGCAACGGTGTATCCTGATTGAGGATCAAGCAGGTCAGGGGCCAATTCCATCAGGGGGACAAGCGTGAACAAACGCTCAGCTATGCGTGGATGAGGAATAACCAGTTCAGGAGTGTCCATGATGAGGTCTTCATAGTAAAGGATGTCAATGTCTATGATCCTCGCTCCAAAGCGCAAATCCCTTTTTCTACCCAATTTGTTTTCAATGTCGAGTATGGATTGAAGTAATTGAACAGGAGAAAGGCTTGTTTCAATTTGCAGCAGTTGATTAAGAAAGTCGGGCTGATCGGTCTTTCCCCAAGCCGCCGTTTCATAAATCATGGATCGGCCTGTAAGCCTGCCACAAGAATTACTGATGGCCTCGGTAGCCCGAGTCAGATTCCCGACCCTGTCTCCGAGGTTACCGCCTATCAGTAAATAGGCATTATTTGTAAATTGATTAAGCATAGGGCGGTAAAGTTCTTTAATTTCGCCGTCTAAACCGTTGAGACGTGAAAAGTTTTTTCAAAAGCTTCTTGGCATCATTGCTCGCACTCTTGGTATTTTTTGGAATCATCTTCCTGTTATTTTTTGGTATTGCAGGGGCCTTGATGAGTGCCGATTCGGTGCAGGTAGGGCAAAATGCTGTGTTGGTCATTGATTTGAGTGACCCCATCACAGAAAGAAAGATGGATGACCCATTGACAGAACTGACGGGAGAAGTCTCTGCTCCGGACCTCTATTCAACAATCAAGCTGATCAAACATGCTTCAGAGGATTCACTGATAAGAGGAATCTACCTGATTGCCAAGGATAATCCAAATGGTTTTGCCACCTCACAGGAGTTGCGTCGTGCTCTGGAAGCATTCAAGAAAAAAGGCAAGTTCATCATAGCCTATGGTGATTACATTTCCCAAAAGGCTTTCCATGTGGCAAGTGTTGCAGACAAAGTATACTGTCATCCAATGGGGATATTGGAATGGCAAGGAATGTCTGTAGAATATGTATTTTTCAAAGGGTTGATTGACCGGCTCGACATCAAGCCGCAGATATTCTACGCAGGTAAATACAAGAGCGCAACGGAACCTTTTAGAGAAACAGGCATGACACCGGCCAACAGGGAACAGACCAATGTTTGGCTTAACGGCATATACAATCAAATGGTTGCTGATATTGCCGCATCAAGAAAATTAAGTGCAGATTCTTTATTGGATTTGGCTTCCAATTATACGCTGGATAAGCCTGAAAAAGCTGTTGCACACAAGCTTATTGATGGCGTCAGATATGACGATGAAGTGAGAAACGCCATGCATGGCCTGTTGAAAATAAAGCCAACTGATCCGATTGATTTCATTCGCATAGGCAAATATGCCAAAGCTGTCAATGTATCTGGTGCTTATTCCAAAAATCGCGTTGCTCTTGTCATCGCAGAAGGTTCTATCATGTACGGTAAAGCTTCCCCCGATGAGGTGGGTTCAGATGAATACCTTTCTGTACTTCGGAAGTTGAGAAATGATGAAGGAGTCAAAGCCGTTGTACTGAGAGTCAACTCTCCCGGAGGAAGCAGTCTTGCCAGTGAAATCATTTGGCGGGAGATTGAACTGATGAAAAAGGCAGGAAAGAAAGTGGTTGTTTCGATGGGAGATGTTGCAGCCAGCGGGGGATATTATATCGCCTGCAACGCAGACAGGGTTTTCGCACAACCCAATACCATTACCGGCTCCATCGGTGTTTTCTCAGTAGTGCCTGACTTTTCATCATTTATGAAAAACAAACTGGGTGTTACCTTCGACAGGGTTCAGACTGGTCCGTATGCCGATTTGCCCTCCGTAACAAGACCAATGACCCAACAGGAGAAGCAAATCATTCAAAACCAGGTTGATCAGATCTACAACGATTTCAAATCCAAGGTTGCTGCCGGCAGAAAAAAATCAGTCAATTACATCGACAGCATTGCACAAGGAAGGGTATGGACAGGTAAAGATGCACTTCAAATAGGATTGGTGGATGAAATGGGTGGCCTGGAGGATGCTATTGCAGCAGCAGCCAAGATGGCTTCATTGAAGGAGTTTAAAGTAAGGGTATATCCAGAGCCAAGGTCATTCTTGGAATATGTATTGGAGAACTATGAAGATGAATTCTCTTCGATTGCTCTTGGAAAAGAATTAAACAAAGAGGAGCTGAAGTTGTTGAAACAAATCAGGGATCTCAAAAACGAACAAGGGGAGATAAAAGCCAAACTGCCTTTTGAATTCAAAATAAAATGAAGAAAGCAACCCAGTACAGCCAGCTCAGGGCCATGTTAGCCATAGCCTCCGCCAGCCTTAGATCCATTTTCAGAAGTCCTTCTGCTGTCATTTTCAGCTTTCTTTTCCCACTGATTTTCATCCTGGTATTTGGTTTCCTAAGCTCAACTACACCAGTGATCAGGGTCACATTTGATCCCGATTCTGAAACCCGAAATAATCTCTACACCCAACTGCTTGAGAAAAAAAACCTGAAAGTGATCACGCAGCCCATGATCATTTCCAAACAGGAACTCGAGAAAGGGCATATTACCGCCATCATTAAGATAAGGAAAGTTAATCCTGCGGCCTTTCCTAAATACGCAGTTGATATAACCACTTCAACTGCTGCGACCGACAAGATAGGCTTGCTGCAATCCATTATCCAGCAAACTATTGTTGAGTTGGATTTGGTCGATTTTCCTAACAGACCCACTTACGCCTTCATGGAAAAGAAAATTCTTCCGGGTAGGGAGTATAGAACTATCGACTTTATTTTACCCGGGCAACTGGGTTTCTCACTATTGAGTGCAGGTGTTTTCGGCGTTGCCTTTATCTTTTTCAGCCTTAGGCAGACCTTGGTATTGAAAAGGTTTTATGCCACGCCAATCAAGAGAAATTATATCGTTTTTGGTGAAGGGCTCGGTAGGATTGCATTCCAGATGATCACTGCTGTAGTCATCCTTTCAATCGGTCACTTCGCATTCCATTTCACACTGGTTAATGGCTTTGTCACTTTTGTTGAACTCCTTGTTTTAAGCCTTGTTGGATTGATTGTATTTATGGGTTTTGGTTTCATTGTCAGCGGATTGGCAACAAGTGAAAGCACCATCCCGCCGTTTGCCAACCTGGTTACATTGCCACAGTTTTTACTTGCAGGGACCTTCTTTCCAGTTGAAAATTTTCCAGCCTGGCTGCAACCACTATGCAGGATTTTGCCATTGACACATCTAAACCAGGCCATGCGAAACGTGGCATTTGAAGGAGCACATTTAAATGACTGCATTCCCCAATTACAGTACCTGCTCATTTGGGGTATCGTTGTTTATGGAGTGGCAATCAAAGTATTCAAATGGGAATAACTAACGCGGGGGTTTGAATAAACGCAGATTACGCTCAATTCCCTCCCATTTGGTCCTTTTGAGTGGAGAATCTTTGAATATCCGGTTGAAACCTGCCTTATCCAGTTTTCTCCAGTCGCCAATGGAGAATTGCAAAACCTCCTCTAATGGCTGCAATTCAGGATGCTTATGTTGCTTGCTGAACCTGTTCCATGGGCATACGTCCTGACAGATATCACAACCGAAAATCCAGTTTTCTGCCTGGTCAGGGAGTGTCGCGGGTAGGTTGGCCGATTTCAATTCTATGGTGAAATAGGATATACACTGACTGGCATTCAAAGTTTTGTTGGGCAAAATGGCATCGGTGGGACAAGCATCAATGCATTTTGTACACGTCCCGCAATAATCCTGTGGATAGGGCATATCCGGGTGCAAATCAAGATCGGTAATCAGCGTAGCAAGAAAAAAAAATGATCCTTTGGTTTTGTTGATCAGGTTTCCATTTTTTCCAATCCAGCCTAAACCACTTCGAGTAGCCCAGCTCCTTTCCAGCACAGGTGCCGAATCCACAAACCCCCTGCCTTCGATATTTCCCAATGCTTCTTCAAGCCGGTATAGGAATTCATTCAATTTCTGCCTGATGATGAGATGGTAATCTTTGCCATAGGCATATTTGGCAATCTTGGGTGAATCAGGCTGTTGTGTTTCTGTTGGAAAATAGTTGAATAGCAAGGTGATTACTGACTTCGCTCCAGGCACCAGTATGGTGGGGTTTGTCCGCAGATCAAAATGATTTTCCATATAGCCCATCTCCCCGTGAAATCCCATTTTGAGCCATTTCTCCAATCTGGCGGCATCATCATCCAATGCTTGAGCCCTTGCAATACCGGCATCATCAAAACCAATCTCTTTGGCAAGGCGTTTGACGAGGGTGCTGTTATGTTCCGCTTGAATATGATTCATACTGCTCAATTGCCATCCACTGCAGCATTGATGGCATCCATCAGCTGCATCGGCAAATCCCTTTTGAGGTTGTCGTTCTGCTGATTCATGATCAGCATCCCAGCCATATTTCTTTTGGTATCCATCCATGGCCATGCACCATACATACCAACAGCCGAAAGGATGATGCCATTCCCTTTGCCGTCCTCTTCCAGAATCCAGCATCCCATTCCATAGCCGAAGCCCTTTGTCATGTCTGGTTCATATCGTGTTTTGGCTTCAGGGAATTGTTGTTTCATCAATTCATTAACCGATTTTTCACTGAGTACTTTCTTGCCGTTGTAGGTCCCCTTGTTCAACAGCATTTGCATGAAATTGACGTAATCAAAGGCAGAACACATGGCCCATCCTGATGGGTTAGGGGCTCCACCTGTTTCGTTGTAAAAAGACGCGCTTCGAATGCCCAAAGGTCTGAACAGTTTTTCTGCAATGACCCTTTCAAAAGACTTCTTTGTTGCGACTTCTACAACCCGGGCTGCAATATTGTGACCTACACTTCCGTAAGCAAAGGCTTGTCCGGGATTGTCTACAATAAGTTTTTTGATCACATAATGATCCACTTCTTCTTCCAGAGTAGCAAATTTTGTTTTCTGTGCAATCTTCAACAATCCAACTGGATCAGTATCCAAACCGGTGGTATGCGAAAGACAATGCCGCAGGGTAATATAACCCTTCATGTATTTATTGAAAATTGGAATGTATTTGGATACGGGTTCGTCAAGGTTGAGCTTGCCTTCATCAACCAAGGTCATGATCAACGCGGCAGTCAGCCATTGGCTGCTGTGGGCAATGGGGGCTGGATTTTTCATTTTGAAATCCTCCGTCTCCCTCAATAATATATTTTTTCCTCCTTTCTGTACAACAAGCGCATATTCTTTACCCAATATTTTCTCATTCTTTTTTAAAATTGCATCTACACTACTGAAGTCGGCTTGGCCAACTGCAGACTGCAACAATAGCATGAAAATCAATCCCAGACTGCATTTACGGCATGTTAAAATGATTTTTCCTGTCATTTTTTCCTGTTTTTGGAGATGGATGATGGTTTGCTGTTTCAAATGAAAATTCCACCAAATGAATTTAAATAACTTTACCATTCAGGCATCAGAAGTTGTTCAGGCTTCACAGCAGTTGGCATTCAATGGCAAAAATCCTCATATGGAAACGGAACATGTACTGCAGAGCTTGTTGGATCAGAAAAATTCTCCGGTTGAATATCTTCTGAAAAAAAACAATGTCTCCGTACAGGTTTTGCATGCTAAGTTACAGGAAGCGTTGTTAAAACTACCGAAAACTGATGGAGATGCAGGTCAAACACTTTCACGGGAAGCCAACAATGTTCTGCTGCGGGCAGGTTCATTGATTTCCAAATTTGGAGATGAGTTCATTACGCCTGAACACCTGCTGCTTTCATTGGTCATGGGATCTGATGCAGTGGCCAGATTGGTCAAAGAGGCTGGCCTTACGGAAAAAGGGTTATTACAGGCAATCAATGAATTGAGAAAGGGGGAAACCATTAAAAGCCAGACACAGGAGACGCAGTTCAATGCATTGAATAAATACGCCCGTAACCTCATTGAAATGGCCCGTCAGGGGAAATTGGATCCAGTTATAGGACGTGATGAGGAAATCCGCAGAACTTTACATATCCTGACAAGACGATCCAAAAACAATCCCATTTTGGTTGGTGAACCCGGTGTAGGCAAAACGGCGATTGCTGAAGGGTTGGCTATGCGAATTGTCAACGGTGATGTGCCGGATAACCTTAAAAACAAATTGATCTATGCCCTAGATATGGGGCAATTGATTGCAGGTGCAAAATACAAGGGAGAATTTGAAGAGCGCTTGAAGGGAGTGGTCAAGGAAGTTTCCGGAAGTGATGGCGACATTATCCTGTTCATTGATGAGATTCATACCCTTGTTGGGGCCGGCGGCGGCGATGGGGCCATGGATGCGGCCAACATCCTCAAACCGGCTTTGGCCCGGGGGGAGCTTCGTGCGGTTGGTGCTACAACACTGAATGAATATCAGAAGTATTTCGAAAAAGACAAAGCACTTGAAAGAAGGTTCCAAAAGGTGATGATTGAAGAGCCCGGTGTGGAAGATGCCATCTCCATCTTGAGGGGATTGAAAGACCGGTACGAAACACACCATCATGTCAGAATCAAAGATGAGGCAATCATTGCAGCAGTTGAATTATCTAATCGGTATATAACTGACCGCTTTTTGCCTGACAAGGCTATCGATCTCATTGATGAAAGTGCTGCCAAATTGCGGTTGGAAATGAATTCCATGCCCGAAGAGCTAGACAAACTGGAAAGGCAAATCCGTCAGCTTGAAATTGAACGGGAGGCCATCAAAAGAGAGGACGATGAAGTCAAATTAAAGGAATTGAATACTGAGCTGGCCAATCTTGCTGTGGAAAGGGATACCCTGAAGGCAAAATGGAAGGAGGAAAAGGAACTGGTGGAAAAAGTACAGCAAGCCAAAGCAGACATCGAAAAGCTTAAAACACAAGCAGAAAAGGCAGAGCGGGAAGGTGATTACGGCACCGTTGCAGAAATCCGATACGGCAAGATTAAGTTGAAAGAGCAGGAGATAATCGCGCTGACAGAAGAACTTGCCAAAACAGGGGAGAAGAGGCTCCTTAAAGAAGAGGTTGACGCGGAGGATATTGCAGAAAACATTGCCAAGGCTACTGGAATACCTGTTGTCAAGATGATGCAAAGTGACAGGGAGAAATTACTGCACTTGGAAGATCACCTGCATGAACGGGTTGTTGGCCAGGAAGAGGCCATTACCGCGGTCGCTGACGCAATCCGGAGAAGTCGTGCCGGCCTGCAGGATCCGAAAAAGCCGATTGGTTCTTTTATTTTTCTGGGAACAACGGGCGTTGGTAAAACGGAACTGGCCAAAACATTGGCGGCTTACCTCTTTGATGATGAGAGCATGATGACCCGGATTGACATGAGCGAATACCAGGAAAAGCATACGGTATCAAGATTGGTAGGTGCTCCTCCCGGCTATGTTGGTTATGAGGAAGGTGGTCAGCTAACAGAGTCGGTTAGAAGAAAGCCATATAGCGTTGTGTTGCTTGATGAAATTGAAAAGGCACATCCGGATGTTTGGAATGTCTTGCTGCAGGTCTTGGATGATGGTAGGCTGACCGATAACAAAGGAAGGGTTGTGAATTTTAAGAATACAATCATCATCATGACCAGCAACATTGGAAGCCACCTGATCCAAGATGCATTTGATCAGGCAGCGCAAGGAGATTTGGAGCAGGCAGCCATTCGTGCCCGTACAGATGTGATGAATCTGTTGAAGCAAACCATCAGACCTGAATTCTTGAATAGGGTGGATGAAATCATCATGTTCCAACCTTTATCTCGCAAGGAAGTCAGGAAAATCATCGAGATTCAATTGGATGGATTGGCCAAACTGGTTAAAGCAAGTGATATCGAACTTGGTTTTACAGCCTATGCCATTGATTATCTTGCTGAAAACGGTTACGATCCTCAATTTGGAGCAAGGCCTTTGAAAAGACTGATCCAAAAGGAAATAATCAACCAACTCTCAAAGCGAATTCTTGCGGGGGATATTGACAAGACCAAACCAGTGAAAGTGGATGTTTTCGACGGCGTGGTAGTTTTCCGGAATGAGAAGTGAATCCAAATATCAACAGGGGCTCACGCTGGCTTGGGCCCCTGTTTGATGATGGATATTTTAGGTCTGGGTTCTTGATTCACACTCGCCTGAGTTACTACATTAGCTTGTTTTGGTGAAGGGGATGAAGTCCTCGCTTGATGCTGCCTGGGTTGGGGCTTATTTTGGGATCCCTGTTGGTCAGCATTTTTCGCTTTCTGCCTATTCCCGGACCTGCCTGCCTCTCGCCTTGAATTCATGCCATACTCCGGACCCTCACCAAGTGAAGCGGGTATCAATCCTTTTTCAACAACTTTGCCTATCAACTTTTCAATGCGCTGAAACTTATGTTGATCATCGGGATTGATCAAGGTTACAGCAGATCCGGTTGTTGCCGCCCTTGCAGTTCTGCCGATCCGGTGAACATAATCTTCACCATCTGAAGGAACATCGTAATTGATCACCAATTCGATTTGATCAATATCAATACCCCGGCTGAGAATATCTGTTGCAATCAGGATGGGCAGTCGCTTGGAAGCAAACTCCAATAAAACATCTTCCCGTTGGCCCTGATCAAGGTCTGAATGTATGTCGGCTGCCTTATATCCTTTTTTTTGCAATTGGGCGGTCAACTGCTTCACGGTCTGTTTTTTGGAACAGAATATCAACACCGATTTGTAGTCTTGTTCAGCAAGAATATGCTGGATTACTGGGATTTTTTGGGTGTCATATACCACATAGGCCAATTGTTTGATCGTTTCCGGTGGTTTTGACAAAGCAATGCTGACTTCAGCCGGATCTTGGAGGATGTTCTTAGCCAGTTGCAAGATCTTGGGTGGCATGGTAGCAGAAAATAACAGTGTCTGCCTCTGCTTGGGCAGATAGGAAATGATGCGCATGATGTCATCATGGAATCCCATGTCCAGCATCCTGTCTGCTTCATCCAGGATGAGGAATTTTAACTCGCTCATTTTTACATAACCCATATTCAAATGGGATATCAGTTTACCTGGTGTGGCAACAACGATGTCAACGCCCTGGGAAAGTGCTTGTTTTTCTCTGACAAAACTCCCACCATCCCCACCGCCATAAACTGCAATGGAACTAAGGGATGAAAAGTAGGTAAGTCCGTCGAGGTGACTGCTGATTTGGACTGCCAATTCCCTTGTGGGAACCATGATGAGTGCATGCACTTCGCTGTCCTTTAAATTTCCTGCAAGTAGTTTATGTAAAATGGGTAAGAGGAAAGCCGCCGTTTTACCCGTTCCTGTCTGTGCACAGGCAATCAGGTCTTTGTCTGCCAAGATCAGGGGTATTGCCTTTTCCTGTATGGGCGTAGGTTGTTTGTAGCCACTCATGGCCAAACTCTCTGTCAGTGATTCATGAAAATTGAAAGATGAAAAATCCAATATAAAATATTTTTATCTGTCAAAGGTAGTTCAAATGCCATGTATCACAATTTTTTGCATAAGAGTTGCATTTTCTTTTATATTTTTAAGGTTTAAGCAACTCCCTCATGAAAAATATTTTAAGGCTCATGTTGGCTTTCCTGCTGCCCTTTGCAGGACTAAACACCATTTTTGCCCAATCCATTACAGGTCAGGTTTCAACCAACTTTTTTGTCGAAGCCTATAATATCCGGGGCAGGCCATTCACCAACAAGGACGCACTCAATGTGGAAGGGACTCCGTTGCTGAATAATGAATGGAAAAAAGGTACTGTTTATTTCAAGGATGGTTCCGTTTCCAAGGATGTAGAACTGAAGTTCAACCTGGAAAAAAATGAACTTTATTTCAACAGGAATGGAGAAATGTTCATCTTCAATGATCCGATTACCAGCTTCAGGTTGAAAACTGAAAGTGAAGACAAGTCAGAAGAATTGCTTTTCAGAAGCGGTTATCCTGCCAATGGCCGTCATAACAAGGAATCGTTCTATGAAATCGTTGCCGATGGAGCCAAATTTCAGGTGATAAATTACCGTTTCTCATACCTTGCAGACGCTTATGTTTACGGCGGAAGCTCCAAGAAAAAGTTCACGCCTAATGAGGAGTTGTATGTTTTTGATGTGGCTTTTGGTAAGATAACCAGAACCAAAAGGTCTGAGGCGGCTGTAGTTGATGCCATGCCCGACCTGAAAGATAAAATCTCCCAAATTTGCAGCACCAAAAGGTTGAAGATGAAATCCAATGCTGATTTGGTTATTCTTTTCAATGAGCTGAACAATCTGTAAAAAAATATCATGAATCGGAACTGGCAGTTTACTTTTTGGGTGCATTTTGTAATAACCATTCTATCAGCCGGCTGTGGTAACGCACAGATGGGGCCAGCCACGCAGCCTCTGGATGCCAATCTGAAGAAAGTGGAAAAGGCATTGCCGGTGTTGGATTCTTCCGATTACAAAAGCAGAATGCTCCTGATGGCCAACGGCGATAGCTCTGGCAAGTGGGCATTTAAAAATGATTATCCGCTTCCGGGTGCAGTGCTTCCATTCAAAAGGATTATTGCTTACTACGGCAATTTGTATTCCACCAGAATGGGTATTTTGGGCGAATTGCCCAAGCCACAAATGTTCAAAAGACTGCAAAGTGAAGTCGCCGAATGGTCAAAGGCAGATTCAACAACACCTGCTATTCCAGCCTTGCACTACATTGTGTCAACAGCCCAACTTGATCCAGGCCCATCCGGAAAGTACAGGTTGAGGATGCCCAATTCCGAAATTGATAAAATTATGCGCATGGCTTTGGAAATAGATGCGCTTGTTTTTCTGGATATCCAGGTGGGACTCAGCACCCTTCAAGAAGAAATTCCAGTCTTGGAAAAATATTTGAAACACCCTAAAGTACACTTGGGGATCGACCCTGAATTTTCCATGAAAGGCGGACAAAGACCGGGTTCAGTCATAGGCAGTTTTGACGCATCAGATATTGCGTATGCCCAAAAATTTCTGGCTGATATGGTGAAAAAATACAATCTTCCGCCAAAAGTCTTGGTCATCCACCGCTTTACCAAAGGGATGTTGAAAGATTATGCAACTGTAAAACCTACACCGGAAGTGCAAATTGTAGTTGATATGGATGGCTGGGGTGCACCGGAGCGTAAAATCAACACTTACTGGCATTTCGCCTACAAAGAACCGATTCAATTTACAGGGTTCAAGATATTTTACAAGAATGACCTCAAAGAGGCACCTCACAAGCTGCTGACACCTAAAGCATTATTGGCATTAAAACCAGTGCCGTTATACATCCAATACCAATAAAAAGCAAAGAGATCCAGATGTTATCCGGACCTCTTTCAGTTGGTTTTGGTCAAAATCAAAACGCTTTGAGTCTGTATGTTAGTAGGTGACTGTAATCAGTGTTGCTAGGTATAAATATAGTTTCTAATTTTTCAAATAACAAAAATTTTGCATACAATTTTTAATGCATCATAGCAATGATGGCATAACCTGCTAGTACTATGAGCAATACGATGGATGCCAATAAAATAATCCACATCGGGAATTTCAAAGGTTTGTGAAGACTTTTGTGGTTTTTGATTATTTTTTTGCTGATTGATTTGTTCAGTGCGCGTTCTATGGAATACAATTCACCAGGATTATTCACTTGTTGAAGTCCCTCAAGCGCATCACTGATCGCCACATCATGATGCATGACTTCTTCGAACTCCCATTGTTCTGTGGCTGTAAGTCTCCCACTCACGTAGTCAGTAAGCATTGATAGGGTATTATCCTTCCGGTGATGTGGCAAATTCAAGTTTTGCTCATTCATGTGTCAATATTTTTTTAGCCAGCATCATCTTCAACATCCTTTTGCCATTTTGGATATGGCTTTTAACTTGTTGAAAATTCAAGCCTAACATATGTTGAATTTCCTGATAGGATCGTTTTTCGAGATAAAACAGCCGGATACAGTTTGATTGATCAGTACTGAGTTGATTGAGTGCTTTATACAATTCCATTTCTTTTGTTTCCTGCCAATATTCCCTGTCGTTTAAATCTTCTTCAGAGAAATTTTCCTCATCAGGATAGTCGGTAATTTCTGTTGATGATGCCTGAAGGGGATTGGCAGACCTCAGTTTCATTAGACACATGTTTCTGGCTACCGCATAAATCCAACTTTTGAAATAGGGTATTTCATATTTGCCGGCTTCCAGAAAGGCTTTCTCGAACACCATTTGTGTCATGTCTTGTGCATCTTCAGTATTCTTGAGGTATTTCATGCACACACCGAAGACCATAAGTGTGTATTTTTCCAACAAAAGACCAAACTTGTTGGAATCACCTGCCAAACGAAATGCTTTTAACAGGTCTTGATCACCGAGAGATGTTTTTTGTGGATCCAAATGGTATTTTTTTTGCTTGGATGCAAAAAAATCAGAAATCCATATTATTTTTTTCCGGTAAAGAGCAATTTGATGGCAAGGAGTATCATGACAACAGCAAAAATCTTTTTGACTGTATCTTGGGGAAGGCTAAGCGAAAACTTACTACCGAGATAACTTCCAACAAAAAAACCAACGGCAATCAATCCCGCATACCTGAAATCAACATACCCTTTTTTGTAGTAATTGATTACGCCAAGTATGCCTACAGGGAACAGAATCATGGCCAAAGAAATCCCCTGGGCCAAGTGTTGGCTCAAGCCCAAAATCAATACAAGCGCCGGAACGATGAGAACTCCACCACCGATGCCAACCATACCGCCCAGAAAGCCTGCCGCCAAACCAATAAGCAGCAGGTAAATTAAGGTTTCCATTTTGATATTTTTATCTTGTCTGTCCATGACTTCTTCAATTCAAATCAATCCTGGAGGGGCAGGTTTCCTGAAAAGGTATAGCTGAAATCAACTTTCCAATTGTCTTTCACTTTGATTACTTTCAGATCCATGGGCTTCATGGTGTGGGAATTCGAAAAATTGATCAAACAGATACTGTCGTTTGGCGATTCCATTTTATTGATGATGATAGAAGCGGATTTGAGAGAAAGCCTTTCCTTTTGCGATTGCTTCTTCATATACTGTTCATAACGCGAAAACAATTCCTGGTCTTCGGCATCATCAGGCAAGTAAAGGGATGCCTCTTCATAATCTCCATCCATGACCGCCCGGATGAATTCTCTTCCGGCATCCAATGGATCTTCCGGTTGTTTGAATCCTGCCGGTTCACTGCATGCTGAAATGATGCACCAAACCATTCCCACAAAAAGAATCAACCTGTTCATATCAATTTTCATTTTGATTGTCTTTGTCGTACGCGCGTATGATAGCTTTTACCAGACGGTGTCTCACCACATCTTCCTCATCGAGTTCAATATGGGCAATACCATCGATATTTTTTAAAATTCTGGTAGCTTTCACCAATCCGCTTTTTTGATTTTTGGGCAGATCAATTTGGCTCAAGTCTCCGGTTATGATGGCTTTAGCGTTGGCTCCGATCCTTGTCAAAAACATTTTAATCTGCAGATCAGTTGTATTTTGGGCCTCGTCCAGAATGATGAAAGCATTGTCCAAAGTGCGACCGCGCATGTAGGCCAGCGGCGCAATTTCAATGACGCGTGTAGACATGTAATATCCCAGTTTGTCAGCAGGAATCATATCATCCAGCGCATCATAAAGCGGACGTAAATATGGGTCAATTTTCTCCTTCAAATCACCTGGAAGGAATCCCAAACTCTCACCGGCCTCAACAGCAGGTCGGGTGAGGATGATTTTTTTGACTGTTTTGTTTTTAAGTGCTTTAACGGCCAGTGCCACTGCAGTATAGGTTTTACCAGTGCCGGCAGGTCCAATCGCGAAAATGATGTCATTTTTTTCAGCCATGCTGACCATTCGCTTTTGGTTTTGTGTTCTGGCCCTGACTGATTTTCCGTTTGGTCCGAATACAAGCACTTCATGCGGATTCTTTTCTACAAAATGATCCACACTCTCCACATCATCTCCTCCCAGAATCTGCTCGAAATAATTATGGCTCACATTGCCATTCCTTTCAAGGTATTGAACCAGCTGGTCTATTTTTTCTTTGGCCTGATCAATTAATTCGGGTGAGCCACTGAGTTTGATTTGCGTTCCTCTGCTCAGGATTTTCAGAAGCGGGAATCTTTTTTTTAGCAGGTCGAGTTTTCCATTGTTGACACCAAAAAATTCAATTGGATTGATGGATTCAAGGTTGATGATAGTTTCAGTCAATTTTTGTTATTTAAAGTTTTACAGGGATGTTGCTCTTCCCAAATTTAATCCTTTAACCATAAGAATAAACAGATATTATTCTCAACAAAATCACAACAAACTTGTTCGAGAACCCAATAAGGGTGCTCTAACCGCAGTTTTTCAACATTTTAATTACGCCGGCAGGATCTGCGGCATTAAATACAGTACTTCCTGCCACCAGGATGTCGGCTCCTGCCTCCACAATGGCTTTAGCATTGTCGAGTGTAACACCGCCGTCAATTTCTATCTTGGCTCTACTGTTTGTCCGTATGATGGCATCTTTGAGCCGGGTGATTTTCGAAAGCATGGAAGGGATGAATTTTTGTCCCCCAAAGCCTGGATTGACTGTCATGATGCAAACCAGATCAGCATCTTGCAACACTTCCTCAATTTGGGAAATGGGGGTATGCGGATTTAACGCAATTCCTGCCAGCATGTCCAGTGATCGGATCTGTTGAAGATTTCTGTGCAGGTGTCTGCAGGCCTCAGCATGAACAGTTAAAACATCAGCTCCAGCCTCTTTGAAAGCAGTTGCAAATTTTTCTGGTTCTTCAATCATCAGATGCACATCAAATACCTTGTTGCTGGCTTTGCGCAGGGCAGAAATGACTGGCAGACCGAAACTGATATTGGGCACAAAACGACCATCCATCACATCAAGATGATACCATTCTGCATCTGATTGATTGATCATGGTACAGGCCTGGTCGAGGTGTAAAAAATCTGCTGCCAGAAGCGAAGGGGCGATGATGGGCATTATGGGTTGTTTTGATTGGAGATTTTATTGAGTTGCTTTATGGCTCCCTGGTGGGTGGGATCAAGTTCTACTGCCTGCAAGTAGAAATTTCTGGCCTCGGAGGGCTTGTTCAGTTGCATATGGGCCTCACCGAGTAAAAAATACAAATCTGGACTTTTCCTATCCATTTCCAGCGCCTTGAAAAGTCCCTCCACAGCGGATTGTGGATTTTTTTGCTCCAGCAACAAGATTGATCTTTCAATATGCGCATCAATGAAAGTGAAATTCAATACTATGGAAGAGTCAAACGACCTGATGGCTTTGGGGAGCTGATTTTGATTCGACAAGCTGACCCCTCTGATAAACTGTCCTCTCGAGGCGCGGATGGGATTTTGCCTGTCTTGTGTCATATTGTTGACTATGGCAACCCATTGGTCTTGATTTCTTGCCATATGGAGGAACGCTAATTCCATCTCCATGTCAGGCTGGTTGGGTTGCAATCCAAGTGATTGCCCCAGATGATAAATGGCTGTTGTGGTATCATGGGCTATCAGGGTGGCATATGCCAATGCATTGAGGATTTCCGTTTGGTCGGGTTTGCTTTCATTCAAAAACAAGAGTGCATCAACCGCTCCGGCGGTATCTCCTTTTGCTATCAGGGTTTCAGCCCATTTTATCTGCAGGGATATGGAATCAGGATTGGCTGCTGCCTGTTTTTGGAGGTAAGCATATTGTCTGTCGGAATCGGATGGGTCAGGCTTGTCAGCAGAACCCTTGCAGGAACTCAGGTATAATAAAAACGACAGTGTGCACGTTAATAAGGCCAGATTGCTGGATTGCATAGTCAAAATTAGGAATAACTACGCTTTTATGTGGTATCAATCCTACAATCACAAATCCATTTTCATAATTTTACACATTCAATATCTTATTTATGATGCGATTGACTCCTTCTTTCAGATTTTTGAGTTTGCTGCTGACCAATTTGCTGCTGGTCTTGGCTGGCCGGGCAATAGCTCAAGATAGCTTGCAGTATGCAGCAGAGACCCATTTCAAAAATATAAGGCAACTTACTTTTGGCGGCGACAATGCCGAAGCCTATTTCAGTTTTGACGGAAAATGGCTGGTATTCCAAAAAACCTATGCCAAGGAAGGTATTCCTTGTGATCAGATTTATGTAGGGAAGGTTCCAACAACTGCAGGTGAAAAATTTGAACCGAAACTCATCAGCACCGGAAAAGGCAGAACAACCTGCGGTGCATTCCTCAAAGACAATAAGCACGTTGTCTTCGCCTCCACCCATCATGTTGATGCGGCCTGTCCGCCTGTACCAGACAGGGCCAAATATGGCAATAAATACATTTGGCCGTTATATCCGGAATATGATATTTTCATTGCCAACCTGGATGGAAAGATAACCAAGCAGCTCACCAACAACCCGGGCTACGATGCAGAAGCCACCATATCTCCCGATGGCAAAACCATGTTGTTCACTTCCACCAGAGACGGCGATATCGACTTGTACACGATGGATCTTAAAACCGGCGCAACGAAACGCATTACAAATCAGCTGGGGTATGACGGAGGCGCATGGTTCAGTCCTGATGGCACCAAAATCATCTGGCGTGCCTCCCGTCCTGAAACAGCAGAGGATATAAAAGAATACAAGGAACTCTTGAAAGAGAACCTGGTTGCACCAACCAAGATGGAAGTGTGGGTAGCCAATGCCGATGGCAGTCAGGCCAGGCAGGTAAGTAAATTAGGACAGGCAAACTGGGCTCCCGCATATATGCCCGACAGCAAAAAAATCATTTTTGCATCAAACCATGAATACAAGAGGGGTTTTCCTTTCAACCTCTATACCATGAATGAGGACGGATCAAGTCTCACGAAAATCAGTAGAGACAAAGGATTTGACGCTTTTCCCATGTTCAGCACAGACGGTAAAAAGATTGTTTTCTGTTCCAACAGGAACAATGGCGGTACAAGAGATACCAACATTTTTGTTGCAGACTGGGTGGATTGATTCAGTTGTAGGGGAGTGTTACCATATTCAGTCTCCTCATGAATAGGATATTTTTATTTTCGAAGTAGTCGGCTGTTTTGCTGTTTGCTTGGAGAAATACAGGTTTGAAATCAAAGTCGGTCATCACCTTGAATGATTTTTCCAGGGGATGACCGATTTCCATTTTACCTTTTTGGCCCAAGATGGAGCAGAAATAATAGGTGAGTTCAAATCCTTTCAAGACCATGCTGGGACATCTGATGCCCATTGCAGCCCTGAATTGATCATCCATATTCTTGACAAAAGCATTTTCACCAGGTACCTGAAACGCTGTTGTAAAATAAATTGGCAGACCCGCATACTGTTTGGATTGCAATTCCTTCAAACCTTCCAAATTAGGCATGCCAATCAGGTGAATATGGTTTTTGGCAGGTAGGCTACTCACAGCTTTGGCAATTTTTATGCAAAAAGGGTCGTCAAGACTCCCGAGGATGATAACATTGGGTTTGGTGCTGTCCATCTGCCTGGTCAAATCCTCTGGCAAAAACCCATCTTTCAGGTTGACCGTTTTAAAGGATAC
>JBDLUN010000197.1:0-20538 GCA_039805245.1 Bacteroidota bacterium | reverse complement strand
AGTCGCCTCACTTAGGTATGGAACACCAAAGTGCTGTTGCCTATGGCAATGGTTTCCAGAATGGTTACAGAGGCCGGGATTTGTCTGGCAGCGGCTGGGGATTGAAATGGGATTTCATCATTGTACATGAAAGCGGACACGAATGGTTTGGCAACAACATTACCACCAAAGATTTGGCAGACATGTGGGTGCATGAGGGTTTCACCAATTATTCCGAAACCATTTTCACCAACCACCATTATGGAAAAGAAGCAGGTGATGCATATGTGCAGGGCACCCGAAAACTGATCCAAAACGACATACCGGTTATTGGCAAATATGGTGTCAATGAGGAAGGATCTGGAGACATGTATTACAAGGGGGGCAATCTCGTCCATTTCGTCAGGCAGTTGTTTGATGATGACGAGCAATTCCGCTTGGCTTTAAGGAAGATGAATGCTGCATTTTACCACCAGACCATCAGTTCAGACAATGTAGAACATTTTTGGAGTGTACAGCTCAAGAGGGATTTGAGACCCCTCTTCGACCAATACCTACGCACCACCCAGATTCCGACTTTGGAAGTCAAACAGGAAAAAAACAAATGGTATTACCGTTGGGCTGATTGCATCCCCACTTTCAACATACCTGTTCGCATTTGGGCAGATGGCAAACCACTTTGGATTTCACCAGATACTCGTTGGAAGCCCTTGGAAAGCAAGGGCCAAATTGCTGAACTGACAGCCGACAAGAATTTTTATGTCGGGTTCAGGATATTGAAATGATAAAGTCCTATTTTGGAAATCGAAAGTAATTTTATTCTGCAGCTGGGGTAAAACGCCCGGCATAGGCATACTTTCTTTTCCAGTAGGGTTCGTCTAAGTCGCTGATAACCACGCCCATAGAAGTGGATGCATGAACAAATTTATTGTTGGTCAGGTACATCCCCACGTGAGAAATATGACGACCGCTGCTGAAGAAAACCAAATCACCTTCCTTGACTTCGTCTTTGCCGATGCGTTTGCAGAATTGTGCCTGTTCCCGGGACGAACGGGGCAGATCCAAACCAAAGGTTTCAGACACTAACCCACGAACAAATCCCGAACAATCGATACCTGATTTGGTGGTCCCTCCAATACGGTAAGGGGTTCCCCACCATTGATGTACATAGTCAATTAGCTTGCGGTTGGTGAGCTTTTCAACCTCCACATCCAAAATCGTGGCATAGCGGATGAATGCCGGGGGGAAGTATTCAATCCCCTCCAAATCACTCAGTTGCGTGGTTGTTTCTACCTTATCCTCGATCTGGCCAATAGCCTTTTCCCGGGTGGGCGCAACTGGCTTCACCTCCTGTTCCGGATTCAACTGCACCACTACCTTCTCAAAAAAAGGTGATGCAGGCTTGGGTGATACCACCACCGGCGCAGGCTTGAATACAGCGCAGGATTGAATCATTACAATTCCCAACAACGGCAGTACCCCTATTTTTACATACTTCATTTGATCCTAGAATTTGATACAGGCAAATACCTTTTCGGTAATCCTGCTTTTTTTACGAAATTTGGTCCTTTTACCAATCTCCAATGGCCCAATTTTCACACCTACACGTCCACACCCAATATTCACTCCTTGATGGTGCCGCCAGCATTGGGGCACTTTACAAAAAGGCGATGGAGGATGAAATGCCTGCACTCGCCATCTCCGATCATGGCAACATGTTCGGCGTCTTCCAATTTGTTGCAGAAGCGCACAAACACCGCAAAGATCCGGATGACAAAAATAGTCCATTGAAAGTAAAACCGATCGTGGGTTGTGAATTTTACATTACAGAAAACCGTCATCGCAAGACATTCTCCAAAGAAGAAAAGGATCCCAGACACCACCAGATTCTCCTTGCCAAGAATGATACCGGTTACAAAAACCTGGTTAAACTCACCTCGCTGGGATACATTGAAGGGATGTACAGCAAGTACCCTCGCATAGACAAGGAATTGATCCACAAGTACCATGAGGGGCTGATTGCAACCACTTGCTGCCTCGGTGCGATGGTGCCCCAAACCATCATGCGTAAGGGTGAGGAGGCAGGAGAAAATGAATTCAAATGGTGGTTGAATATTTTCCAGGAAGACTTTTACGTAGAACTCCAGCGGCATGGGATGGAAGAGCAGGAAAGGGTCAATAACGTATTGTTAAAATTCGCCCGGAAGTACAATGTCAAGGTCATCGCGTCCAATGATTCACATTATGTGGACCAAAAAGACTTCAATGCCCATGATATCCTGCTGTGCATCAACACCGGTGAAAAAGTGGCCACACCCGCAGCCAGGGAATTTTCAGATGATGATGCCAATTTCAAAAACAGGCGGTTTGCCTTCCCCAACGACCAGTTCTATTTCAAGACCACGGCAGAAATGACCAAGGTTTTTCATGACCTGGAAGAGGCTATCGACAATACCAATGAAATCGTAGGCAAAGTAGATGTGCTGGACCTGAAAAGGGATATCCTACTTCCCCACTTTACCGTACCCGGCAATTTCAAATCACAGGACGAATACCTGGAGCACCTTACGTGGGAAGGTGCCCACAAAAGATATGACGAGATCACCCCGGAGATTGAAGAGAGAATCAATTTCGAGCTGTTCACCATCCGTACCATGGGTTTTGCCGGTTACTTCCTGATTGTATCCGACTTCATCAAAGCCGGTCGCGACTTGGGTGTATTTATCGGTCCGGGTCGCGGTTCCGCCGCCGGCAGTGTAGTGGCCTTTTGCATTGGCATCACCAATATTGACCCCGTCAAATACAAACTGCTTTTCGAAAGGTTTTTGAACCCTGATAGGAAATCGATGCCGGATATCGATACCGACTTTGATGATGAGGGCAGGCAGAAAGTGATTGATTATGTAGTGGACAAATACGGCAAAAACCAGGTGGCCCAGATAATCACCTATGGCACCATGGCAGCCAAAATGAGTATCAAAGACGTTGCCAGAACCCTTGACCTCCCCTTGCCAGAATCCAATGTTCTGGCCAAGATGGTTCCAGAGAAGCCCGGCATCTCCCTGAAAAGACTGCTCCATGCACCCCTTAACGGAGAAAAGAGTCTGACGGAAAAGGAATCTCTCAACCCCGACGAGCTGGAAACAACTAAACTGTTGCGTGAGATATATGGCGGTAATGACCTCAGAAGCAAGGTATTACATGAGGCAGAAATCTTGGAAGGGTCTGTAAGAAATACCGGTATTCATGCAGCCGGCATCATCATCGCTCCTCGCGACCTCACCGATTTGCTTCCCGTTTGTGTAGCCAAAGATTCCCCCATGTGGGTCACCCAGATTGAGGGCAGCGTGATTGAAGATGCTGGGGTTATCAAAATGGACTTTCTCGGCCTCAAAACCCTGAACATCATCAAAACCTCATTGGAATTGATCAGGATGAACTACGGGCTGTCCATTGATATCGACAAGATTCCATTGGACGATGAGCAGACCTTCAAGCTCTACCAAAAAGGCGAAACCATCGGAACCTTCCAGTTTGAAAGTCCGGGAATGCAGAAATACCTCCGGGATCTGAAGCCCGACAAATTCGAAGACCTCATTGCCATGAACGCCTTGTATAGGCCAGGGCCTCTTGAATACATTCCGAACTTCATCAACCGGAAACACGGCAAAGAAGAGATTACCTATGACCTCGAGGAAATGGAAGAATACCTCCAGGAAACTTACGGCATCACCGTATATCAAGAACAGGTGATGCTGCTTGCACAGAAGCTTGCAGGTTTCAGCAAGGGAGATGCTGACGTGTTGAGAAAGGCCATGGGTAAAAAACAAAAGTCCGTTCTCGACAAGATGAAGGGACAGTTCATCGGCAACGCATCCCAAAAAGGGTTTGCCGAGGAAAAGTTGCAGAAAATCTGGACCGACTGGGAAGCTTTTGCACAATACGCCTTCAACAAATCGCATAGTACCTGTTATGCTTTTATCGCCTATCAAACAGCTTATCTCAAATCCCACTACCCTTCTGAATATATGGCCGCCGTACTCAACCATGCAGGATCCATAGAGAAAATCACTTTCTTCATGGAAGAGTGCAAAAGAATGGGGCTCAAGGTGTTAGGTCCGGATATTAATGAATCACTTCAGAGCTTTGCAGTCAATAGCAGAGGGGAAATACGGATTGGACTCGGGGGATTGAAAGGTGTGGGTGAAGCGGCTGTGGAATCCATCATTGAAGAAAGGGAAAAGAATGGCGTTTTCAAATCCATTTTTGACATGATCAAAAGGGTGAACCAACGGACGGTCAACAAAAAATCCCTTGAAAGCCTGGCCATGTCAGGCACTTTCGATTGTTTCCCCGAATTGCACCGGGCACAGTTCTTTTTCATGCCCGAAGGTGACACTTCAAATGGGTTGGAGAAGATTGTCCGTTTTGGTAATATCTGGCAAAACCAATCCACCTCCAACCAAAATACCTTATTCGGCGACCTGTCGATGGTGCAGGAAATACCACCGCCTCGTATCCCCGACTGCCCACCATGGTCGCTCACAGAAATCCTTGACAAGGAAAAAGAAGTTACAGGGATGTTCCTCAGCGGCCATCCACTGGACCATTACCGATTTGAGCTCAAACATTATGGCATCATGGCACTCAATGATTTCACCGAATTCAAAGGAGCCATCGAATTACAAAAAAGTCCTAATCAGCCCTTGAAAATAGCAGGACTGGTGACTTCATCCCAACACAAGATTTCCCGTGCAGGCAAGAAATACGGCACCATCACCATTGAAGATTTCTCCGGAAAAGTGGAGATTACCCTTTTTGGGGACCAGTACATCAAGTTTTCCAATTATTTCACTGCAGGCACCTGCATCCATGTCAAAGGAAGCTATGAAAAATGGGAGAGCCGAAACGAATGGAATTTCAGGGTCAGTGAAATCTGCCTCTTGGAAACCATCAAAAAAGCTTTTACCCGGCAAGTACAACTCACTTTTCAGGCCAGCGCTATCAACAGGGAGCAGGTAGAATTCATTCAACAAAACCTGAAAAAACACCCGGGAAAATCCCGATTGAAAATCACTTTGGTGGATCAGGTGGAAAAACTGATTGTCAACATGAAAACTACTGAAAGGGGCATGGAGATGAATGACGAAATGGCGGATTTTCTGGAAAACAACCCCTTAATTGAAGTGCAGGTAGACGCATTATGACACAAATTGAGACAAATGGTCAAGATTGCGGAAATTCAAAAAAATGGAGTTAATTTTGCATTTCATCATCTTTAAACATTCAAACCTCTTATATGGCCAAAGAATACAATGACGGTAATTTCCAAGTGGAAGTACTTGACTCAGACAAACTTTCAGTAGTTGACTTTTGGGCAGAATGGTGTGGCCCCTGCAGGGCGATTGGTCCCGTTGTAGAAGAATTATCAACTGAGTTTGCTGGAAAAGTCAATGTTGGCAAAGTGAATGTGGACCACAACCCACAGCTTTCCATGAATTATGGCATCACTTCCATCCCTGCCATCCTGTTCATCAAAAACGGTCAGGTGGTAGACAAATTGGTTGGCGCCCAACCCAAGAGCAACTTTGTCAAGAAGATAGAAGCACACATCTAATCAACTATTTGTTACTTTTGAAACCGTCACCCTGGTGGCGGTTTTTTTATGGCCATGGCAACCATCCGCAAACAAAGCATTTATTCATCCCTATTCATTTACCTGGGTTTTGCCATTGGTGCATTCAACATCCTTTATCTGTTCCCAAGGTATTTCACCCGTGAACAGTTTGGGCTGACCCGAATTCTGGTGGACATTGCCCTGATTCTGGCAACACTTTGCACAGCAGCTGCGGTTCCGGTAGGGTTCAAGTTCAACCCTTATTACAAGCATCATTTGTCGAAAAGCCGAAACGATCTGCATTCCATTGTAGTTTTCACCGTATTGATATCTTGTTGCATCCTTTGGTTGGCCTCACCCGTGCTTGAACCCATTATCATCCGAAAATTCGGATACCGGTCGCCTTTGCTCACCCAGTATGTCAACCTCATAGCTCCCATCACACTCTCTTATTCCCTGCTCACTTTGCTGGAGGTGTTTGCATGGAACTCTGGAAAAGTGGTTACCTCCAATTTCATGAAGGAGCTCTTTTTCAGGGGGATAGTGCTGGTGCTGCTTATCCTGTGGATCTCGGGAATCATCACCAACTACAACACCTTCATCAACATTTACGCTTACCTGTATTTCCCACCTGTTCTCTTGTTGCTGGTGATTTTGTACAAAGCCGAACCCATCAGATTGGGTTTCTCCATCAGCAAACTGACCAAAAGATTATACCCGGTCATGCTCCGTTTCGGTTCTGCCTACTTCATCAGTGCGCTGATGAACATCATTGCCAAAACCAATGACACACTTATTATTGCTTCACAATCTACTGGAGGTTTGGCTGATGCCGCCATCTTCACCATTGCAACCTATATGATTACGGTGATGGATGTTCCCCAACGGAGTATGATTGCGGCAGCAACACCCCAAATTGCGACTGCCTGGAAATACAAAGACATGCCCAAGCTGGACAGGCTGTACAAAAAAACAGCACTCAACCTGTTGATTTTCGCTGCGGGAATATTGGGGATTGTTATCCTGAGCATCCCCGTGCTGGTGGATATTCTTGGTCCGGGTTACGCAGGTCTGCCCTTGCTCATGACCGTATTGGGATTAGGGAAACTGATAGACCTGGGAACTGGACTCAATTCACAGATTTTGCAACTCTCCAAACATTGGAAAATTGACCTGTTCACCAACATGTTTTTTGTAGCCATTTCCATCATCCTCAACTACCTGCTCACGAGGCAATTCGGAATACTTGGAACCGCAGTGGGCAGTGTGATTGCCATCATTCTATTCAATTCCATCCGTTTCATCTTCATCAAAAGGATATACGGGCTCCAGCCATTTTCCTGGCGCAACGCCTTGGTGGTTGCCGCTTCCGGGTTGCTTGTTGGCCTCTTGATCTTCATGCCTTGGCTTAACAACAGCTGGCTGGGTGCTGGCTTAAGGATTGTAGTTTTTATAGCCATTTATGCAACGATAATACTGAAGATAAATGTTTCAGAAGACCTGACCGACCTATTCCGGCAAGTCATGCGCAAACTGTCTTTCAAAAGCTGATTTTAATGTATCTTGTAACCAAACCGAACTAACATGGGAATGCAGTGGGAAAACCTTGGCAGGGGCCTAATGGGGATGATTTTTCTGATTGGACTTTGTTATGTCCTCAGTAACAACAGGAAAGCCATCAACTGGAAGTTGGTTATAATGGGAATTGTGGCACAGCTTGGTTTTGCCATTGGGGTTTTATCTCAGGGGAAATATAATTTTTTCCGCATATTCATTCAATGGATCTCAGACAAATTCGTTGAAGTTATCAACCTCGCCCACAAGGGAATCGAATTCATGTTCGGCAACCTCGCCGATGCCGGCGGAAGTTGGGGATATACCTTCGCTATACAGGCATTGCCTAATATCATCTTTTTCGCAGCACTCTCATCGCTCTTTTATTACCTAGGCATTCTCCAGAAGATTGTTTACTTTTTTGCTCTGCTCCTCAGTAAGCTGAAAGTTTCCGGAGCGGAGAGTGTTTCTACTGCTGCCAATATTTTCCTCGGACAAACTGAAGCCCCCCTGATGGTTCGCCCTTTTTTGGAGAAAATGAACCGGAGTGAAATTCTCTGCATCATGGTTGGTGGAATGGCCAATACTGCCGGATCCGTGTTGGCTGCTTATGTGGGTTTTTTGGGTGGCAACGACCCTGCACAGCAACATTTCTTTGCCCTACACCTTTTGAGCCAATCCATCATGAGTGCTCCCGCTGCGATTGTTTGTTCTAAAATACTTTTCCCCCAAACGGAGAAAATTGACGAGCGCATCCTCATCAATAAAGATAAATTTGGTGAAAATGCCCTTGATGCCATCTCGTTGGGCACCACTGATGGACTTAAACTTGCTGTGAATGTAGGTGCCATATTGATTGTATTCACCGCACTGATGTATGTATTGAATTGGGTGCTCGGATCAATCGGTTATTATACCGGATTGAATGCACTTGTTTCTTCATTCAGCCATGGCCGGTATGATTCCCTCTCATTCCAAATGATCTTGGGCTATCTTTTCTCGCCCATCGCCTGGTTAATTGGGGTCAAACAGGTGGATATGGTTGCCGTAGGACAATTACTCGGTGAAAAAACCATCATCAACGAATTTCAGGCATATATCACTTTCGGCAAGATGAAAGCAGAGGGACTGATCACCGATCCGAGGTCCGTTCTCATCACCACCTATGCCCTTTGCGGGTTTGCCAATATAGCCTCCATCGGTATACAGATTGGCGGCATCAGCCAGCTGGCTCCTTCCCAACGCAAAAACCTGACGGAACTGGGATTCAAAGCGCTCATTGGTGGAACCATTGCTTGCCTCATGTGCGCCTGCATTGCCGGCGCCTTGGGCTGATTGAATTAAGGCAACTTTCACAGTTTTGGCAGTACCTTTGCCAATGGCCTGGTCAAACCATCGGGCAAAGAAACCCATTCGTGTAATCCAATTCATATCGTGGTTTTTAATGCTGTCGCCGCTATGGGCGACTGCACAGCATCCCATTTTAAAAAGAGAAGGGCAACTGGCAGCTGTCACCGGGCCTATCCGCAACTGGAAACCTGACTCCAAAGACCCTCTATTGTTAATCAGGACTAGAGACGAAAAGGGACTTTTGCAGAAACAGGACCTACCTCCGGTGTTGATCAACCGTTACCGAAAAAAACCCGTGCAATCGGATACCCTCTGGCAGCGGAACATGCGCAGGCCAACTTTACCAATACCCATGGAGCAGACTGCAGATGAAATCCGGATGCCGGATGCCTCCTTAACCGAACAAGGCAGAACATCAGCATACCAAGGGGTTTTTCCGGGGATGGCCTATAGTCAGATCAATCCCGCCGACCCCTCCATTGCTGTTGGTCCTGCGCACATCATCCAAATGGTGAACGGCAACAATGGGAGCGCGTTGTTCTCCATAATGGACAAACAAGGCAATACCCTGGTTGGCCCTTCCTACCTGGATCAGCTGCCTGGCTCCAGCCACAACGGCGGTGGGGATGGCATCACCTGGTACGATCCGTACAGCAAGCGGTTTGTTATGACAGAATTTGGGGATTCTTCTGCAAGCGGTACAAACATGAATACCTTGGTCATGGCTGTTTCTGCCACAGCCGATCCGCTTGGATCTTGGTATATCTATGAATTTTATGCCGATGGCTATTTCCCAGATTATCCCAAATATGGCAACTGGCCATCAGTTTGGTTCGCTGTTACCCGGGATTTCAAAGAACAATTTGAAGGCAATGCCCTATGGGCTTTCGATAAGAATGCTATGATCAGCGGAGCATCGTCTGTTTCAGTTTTGAAATACCGGCTGGTGGAAAAAGACAACAAATTCAATTCCCTCACACCAGTGACCAGCCAAGGCAGTGTTGGCGGTATTCCGGATGGAAAAGGCTATTTTGTATATTATAGTGATAATGAGTTGACAGCAGACATGCAAGATCAAGACAGTGTAGGTCTCATCGCATTTCAAGCCAACTTTTCCAATCCCACAGCGTCTGTAATCCAATTGGAGAGCGGCTTTGCCGTAGCTCCCTTCAGCAGTATGGTTTGTAATACCAGGAATTGTGCTCCTTCACCAAATGGACAAGGCTATGATGTGGTAAGCAATAAAATCATGCATAAACCCGGTTGGAGGGATTATGGCAGCTATCAAAGCATTGTGCTCAACCATACCGTTGATGTTAACGGAAACGGATTATCGGGTATAAGATGGTATGAATTGCGTAAGGAAACCAACTGGAAAATTCACCAGCAAGGTACCTATTCCCCTCAGGATCCTGATAATTGTACCGCAAACAACTTCAAACACCGGTTTTTAGGGAGTATCATGCAGAATGGCGCAGGGCAAATTGCTATGGCTTATAATTTCAGCAGCAACCATGAATATGCCTCCATAGCTTTTACCGGCAGGCATGCCGATGATCCACTCAACAAGTTTACCGTTGAAGAAACCATTTTGGAAAAGGGAACCGGGTATGGAACACAGTCGTTTCGCTGGGGCGATTATAATGATATGGCCCCAGATCCTGAAAACGACTCCCTCTTTTGGTTTACCGCGATGACTGGATTGGGGTCTTCCACTTGGAAGACCGCCATCGCTTCTTTCAAGGTTGGTCCCAAACCCATGCTCGATGCCAAACTGATAGCTATAAATCATCCGACCAGCTGTGACTTGATTTGCTCTGCAACGCTTTCGCCCAAAATTTCGGTAGCCAACTTTGGCACTGCAACCCTGCAAAAACTGAATATCCATGTAGCCATAGATGGGATTGAACAAAGTCCGATCCTTTGGGAGGGCTTTTTGACAGCTGATGCCCAAGTGGAAGTGAATCTTCCTGCATATACATTCCCATTGGGTTTGTCAAGATTGACCATTTGGACAGACAGACCCAATGGTCAGCCCGATCAACAACCCACGAACGACACCCTGAGCATTACTGTAAACATCCCTCAATTGGCGCAACTACCCCTTGCTGAAGGTGCAGAATCAGGTTTGATGCCTCCGACAGGATGGAAATTGAAAACCGATGGCAGTAGCACGTTGGGATGGAAAATTGCTGATAACGCAGCTTTTGAAGGTCGTAAATCTTTTCTGGCCGACCATTTCAACAACAATGAGCCGGGCAAATCAACTACCCTGATTTCGCCGCTTATCCGCAAACCCAATGCTGATTCGCTCCTCTTGCGATTCCGAACAGCTGCTGCCCTTTACGATGCCAATAAAATGGACACCCTCGAGGTCATCATCTCATCCGGATGCGGTGTGCGACAAGAAACCGTTTGGAAGAAATGGGGAAGCGTATTGGCAACCAGGACAGGTTTTGTTCAACAGTCATTTGTTCCTCTTCAAAGCGAATGGCGTGAGGAAAAAATTGATTTGAGTGACTATACTGATCAAGATTTTGCAGTCATATTCAAGACAACCAACCAGTTTGGTAACAATATTTACCTTGATGCCATTTCAGTTTTGCCTATCAATTACCAGCAAACCGATCTGCAAGCCAAAGTATTCATGATACCTGCGGAGGCGGCCTGTACCCCTCTTATAGCACCTAAACTGGTGGTGACCAACCAGGGAAAAGATACAGCCAGAAAGGCTTTGGTGCAGTTGTGGAAAAACAACCAGTTGCAGGAGGAGGTCAGTTGGACCGGCCTTCTCGCCCGAGGTGCATCAGACACCATTAGGTTTGCGGCGTTACCCAATGCAGATAGCATACAATTTACCGGAATCATCAAATCGGTGAACCTGCAAAGGGATGATTGGAGTGGCAATGATACCGTTATGGTGATTCATCGTAAGCACGCCATCCAAAACCTTCCACTATTGATCCATTTTGAACCGGTACAAGAATTAGATCAATTGACTTCACCCCGTTTGCGATGGGAAACTGCTGATTCCATATTGCTCAACTTTGATTTGGCAGCAGGGTTCGATGCATCAAAAGCAGCCGACACGCTAACTATTGCCGTTTCATTCGATTGCGGCTTGACATGGAAAACAGTTTATGGCGCATGGGGTATCAGTTTGGCAACTCGATTGACTAGCAGTCCATTTTACCCCAATAAGGAAGCCGATTGGAAAAATATCAGGATCGACCTGTCAGGTATCAGCTTCGGAAAAAATGAGATGCTGGTCCGTTTCACCAGACTGGGCAATGGAAACAACAATACCTACATCAATAACATCCATATCAACACCAAAAATGTTTTACCCCGTTTAAAACAAGACGGGTATCAGATTTCTCCCAACCCTGTTTCCAATCAGCTTCAGGTACAATTGTACCCATTTGCCGTTGGATTGGAATCCGTGCAAATCAGGGATGCCATAGGCAGGTTGCAATGGAATAGTGAACTTGTTCCGGGTAATAATGTACAGACCATTAGGGTGGATTGTTCCGGATGGACCAATGGTGTTTACTTTGTTACGCTCCGTTTCCGGGACAAGGTCATTACCGAAAAAATCATCAAGCTTTTACCTTGACATCAAGCTTAAACATGTTTAGGACAGTCGCCAATTGCGGTGTATTTTTGCAAAAATTCCATCTATGGGTGCAACTCAAATCAACTTCAGTCATTTTCCTGGCATGGACCCTGCGTTAGTTGATATCGCACGCAAAATCGAAGCCGGTGAAAGGATCAATAAAAATGATGGAATTACCCTCTTTGAAAAAGGTTCCTTAGGCATGCTGGGTGCCATGGCCAACCAGATTAGGGAGCAGCGTCATGGACACAAAACTTATTTCAATCGTAATTTCCATATTGAGCCAACCAATGTTTGTGTTTTCTCTTGCAAGTTCTGTTCCTATTCAAGGCTTTATTCCAAGCGCGAAGAAGGTTGGGAGCTCAGCATTGAAGACATGATGAACAAGGTAAAGTCGTATGACAACCAACCCATTACCGAAGTGCATGTTGTTGGAGGCGTACACCCCAAAATGGATATCCATTTTTTTGCTGAGTTGTTACGCCAGATTAAAGCACATCGCCCCGATTTGCATATCAAAGGATTTACTGCGGTAGAGCTCGATTACATGTTCCGCAAGGCTAAATTGACCAGAGAGGAAGGAATGACCTTATTGCATGAAGCAGGGCTTGATTCATTACCAGGTGGTGGGGCAGAAATTTTTGACAAGGCTATTCGTGAGCAGATTTGTGCCGATAAAGTGGATGCAGATGGCTGGCTGGATATTCATGCCACAGCCCACAGGATTGGTATGCACAGCAATGCCACCATGCTATACGGGCATTTTGAATCCTATGCACATCGCATAGACCATATGGACCGTCTCAGGAAGCAACAGGATGAAACCAAAGGTTTCAACACCTTCATCCCCTTGAAATTCAGGAATCATGATAACGAAATGAGCCATATCCCTGAGGTCAGCTCCATAGAAGACATGAAAGTGTATGCTATTTCAAGAATCTATCTGGATAATTTCCCCCATATCAAAGCTTATTGGCCCATGCTTGGCAGGGAACAGGCACAGTTGACCCTTTCCTTTGGCGTGAATGATATTGACGGCACCATTGACGACTCCACTAAGATTTATTCCATGGCCGGAAGTGAAGAACAAAACCCATCACTCACTACGGAAGAACTCGTGGCACTGATCAAACAAGTTGGTAGGGAAGCTGTAGAAAGGGATACCCTGTATAATGTTGTAAAAGTTTACTGAACGAAGGATAACCACTAGCGTTTCAACATTCACTCAAACTCAGCGGTATTTGTTGGGCCAATCCCCCATCGGCAGTTTCCTTGTATTTTGAGCTCATATCCCTGGCCGTTTCCCACATGGTTCTGACGACGGCGTCCAACGATACTTTGGCATAATCAGGAGCACTCTGCAGCGCCAATTGTGCGGCGGTAATCGCTTTGATGGCACCCATGGTATTCCGCTCGATACAGGGTATCTGAACAAGGCCTCCTACAGGATCACAAGTCAAGCCCAAATGGTGTTCCATGGCAATTTCTGCGGCCATCAAGACCTGCCGTTGGGTTCCGCCCAAGGCTTCGCACAATCCTGCTGCAGCCATGGCGCTGGAAACTCCGATTTCAGCCTGACAGCCGCCCATGGCTGCAGAAATGGTAGCCCCCTTCTTGAATATACTGCCGATTTCAGCAGCGGTCAACAAGAAAGGTACAACCTTGGCTTCATCATTTCCCTCGCAAAAAGTGATCAGGTATTGCAAAACAGCTGGAATCACCCCAGCTGCACCATTTGTTGGGGCGGTCACCACCCTTCCAAATGAGGCATTTTCTTCATTAACTGCCAGTGCAAAGCAGCTGACCCAATCGAGAGTAGACCGGAAATGCTGTGTTTGGGTTTGAATTTGTTCCAACCATGCTAATCGGTCTTCAAAGGACAGCTCTCCAAGCAGCTTTTTATTCAAATCTGCCGCACGCCTGCGCACCTGCAAGCCACCGGGTAGTGTGCCCCGATGGGATACTCCGTTGAAGATACAGGTAGCCATGGTATGCCAAATATGTTTCAGTCCGTCAACCGTTTCCACTTCAGGTCGCCACGACAATTCATTTTCCAGAACCAGCTCGTGAATGGAAAGTCCGGTTTTCATGCACCAATGCAAAAGATCTTGGGCGGTATTGATGGGGAAGGGAAGTTGGATGGATTCCTGCGAAACCAGGTTTTGTCCCTCCCGTTCCACAAATCCGCCACCAGTTGAATAAAAAGTATAAGCTGAAGCATCCCCTGATTCGAAATTGACCAGAAAGGTCATTCCATTGGGATGATAGGGAAGGCTGTTTCCTGAGTCAAAAACCAAATCAACTTTGGAATCAAAAGGTATGGCATGTTTGGCTGTAAGCTTGATTGACTTTGCTGCTTCAATACTTTGAATAATGGCATTAATCCCTTCAACCGGGGTGGTTTCAGGATCTTCTCCTGCAAGGCCCATCATTACCGCGATATCAGTACCATGACCTTTCCCTGTTTTAGCCAAGGATCCATACAAAACAACCTTCAAATCCCTTACCTGCTCCAATTGGTTTGATTCCTCAAGTGTTTTCAGCAAAACCAATGCTGCCCGCCATGGGCCTAGGGTATGCGAACTAGAAGGTCCGATACCAATTTTAAACATATCAAAAACGGATATTGCCTGATGCATTTCAAATTGGATTATTCAGTAATTTCATACCACAATTTAAGACACATGAAACTGTTTTCAACGATGCTTTTGACAATCGCCGTTCAAGTCCTGTTTGCGCAGGATAAGCAAACCGGTGACGAAATATTGGGTGTATGGCTGACCGGATCTGGAAACGGGAAAGTAGAGATTTACAAAAAAGGAAACACTTATCAGGGGAAGATTGTTTGGCTGAAAGAACCCACCGATCCCAAAACAGGTAAACCCAAAACGGACTTACTTCACCCGGATAAAGCCCAGCACAGCAGACCCCTCATGGGTTTGATCAACATTTGGGGATTTTCCTTTGACGGGAAAGAAACATGGGATAACGGGCACATCTATGACCCCAAAAATGGTAAGGAATACAAGTGTATCATCACCATGAAGGATAAAAACACACTGAATGTCCGGGGCTATATCGGCATCACCCTAATAGGCCGGAACGATGTCTGGACAAGATCAAAACTCTGATCAGGCAGCTACCAGTGTAATTTCGAAGATCAAAATACTGTTGGCAGGGATACTACCCACCACCCTACTGCCATAACCCAAACTTGGAGGCAAATATAATTTGATTTTACCACCCGCTTTGATGAGTGGCAGTCCAACTTGCCAACCGGTAATCAGGTTTGAGAGCGGGAAATTTGCCGGCGTGCTTCCCGTCTGATCAAAGGTTGTTCCATCAACCAATTTGCCTTGATAGTAAATTACCACATTCGAGCACAATGTAGGATTGTTGCCCGTTCCAGGCACTTCTACTTTATAGTAAAAACCATTTTGATATTTGACGGCATCCGTTATGCCCTTTTGGGCCAGGTATGCTTCAACAGCCTGCAATTCTGCAGCAGGAACCGCCACTTGCGGTATAGACGCATTGCAGGTTACTGTTTGATAGCCCTCTTTGAGACAGCCACTCAAGCTCCACAAAGACACCAACAATACAAAGTAGAAAGCCATTCTTTTCATGTTGACTGATTTTGATTTAGTGTTCAAGAAAATATCGGACAGCATGTATGATTTATCCTACAGAAACCAAGGTAACTTCAAAGATCAAACCTGCATTGCCTGGAATCGGTCCGGTTCCATAAGGACCATAACCCAATGCTGGTGGCAAGTAGAGGATGATTTTACCACCGGGCTTGATCAAAGGAATGCCGTATTGCCAACCCATAATAACCCCATTAAGAGGGAATTCGATGGGGGTAGTTAAACTCTCATCAAAGACGGAACCATTGGTTAACATACCCTTGTAAAAAGTTTTCACTTTCGAGTTCAAGCCAGGTGTGGCACCACTTCCCGGTTCCAGGATCTTGTAATAAAAACCTCTTGGGTCTGTTACAACAGAAGTTTTGAGGTTGTTCTTTGTCAGGTATTCTTCTATTGTAGGCAAAGTTTCATTTTTTTTACAGGCCACCAATGAGGCAAATAACAAAATAAATGCAGAAATCCGTTTTCCCATCATACATCAAATTGATATGCAAAGATGGGCAAATAAATCCAAAAAAACACATTTACTGACGGCTCCTCGCCTTCAGTTCAAGGTACTGCTGCTCAAGCTTTTCCCAGCGGAATTTCCGGTTTATCAATGCGATAAAAACTGAAATCAGAATTACAGCCACTATCAAAACCATTGGATTGAACTGGCTCAACCCTACTGCATCTGCACGTTTGTACCAGAACCTGCCCAGTAAAAAGTTTACCAGGATGGGTATGGAAAACAAAATTCCATAAGGAAGACCGAACAGTAGCTGAACAGACAGGCGACCTTGGTGTTCCCTGTTGGCCTCCCAATAAACCATAAATTTCTCTTCGTCCGGAGTATAAGCCATAAAAAAATGTAATTTACAACAAAACGCATAGATGCATGAAACCCTCAGCCAAACAACTTTTTTTTCTTTTTGCCCTAGTTAGCCTGATTGAGTTGGCTTTCATTGCCACACAAAACAACACGCTGAGGTTGATCAGCAAACCCCTGATCATTCCTTTACTGATGGCCTGTTACCTAACTATCCAACAGCCCAGAAAGCCAATAATGAAAGACCATATCCTGCAGGGATTGTTTTTTTCCTGGATTGGAGATATCCTGCTTCAGTCCGAAGGATTGTTTATCCCAGGCCTGCTGTCATTTTTGATAGCACATATCTGCTACATCATTTTCTTCATCCGTACCACTTCCAATCAGCATTCTTTTTTCAAATTAAGGCCCATTATGCTGCTGGCAGTTATGGCCTATCTGGTTGAGTTGATGTATATTCTGTGGCCACACCTGGGGCCTATGAAAGTACCTGTTCTATTGTATGGCATAACTATCAGTGTGATGTTGTCTGCAGCCATGTGGCAGTACCAGAAGCTGGACAATAAAACGGCTTTGTTTTTCATATTGGGGGCAACCCTTTTTGTCATCTCTGATTCTCTGCTTGCACTGAACCGTTTCAGGGAACCTTTTGCCATGGCGGGTATCAGCATCATGGCAACGTATATTCTGGCCCAGCTCTTCATCGTTATGGGAGCCATCAAATTGCAGGTCCAGGAACAATCATCTACGACAGCATAAAAAAAGGGATTCCGCAAATGCGGAATCCCTTGCATATCAAATGGTTTTGGATTAATAGTCCATGCCACCCATTCCAGGAGCACCATGGCTATGGCCACCGTGCATGGGTTCTTCCTTCTTTGGCTTGTCTGCGATCACACATTCAGTGGTCAGCATCATACCAGCGATGGAAGCTGCATTTTCAAGTGCAACACGGGCAACCTTGGTTGGGTCGATTACACCTGCAGAGAGCAAATTCTCGTAGTTGTCGGTGCGGGCGTTGTAACCAAAGTCGGCCTTGCCTTCCTTCACCTTTTGCACTACGATGGATCCTTCGATACCGGCATTGTAAACGATGGTACGCAGAGGAGCTTCAAGCGCTTTGCGGATGATCGCAATACCAGTGGTTTCATCTTCATTCGCGCCTTTTTTCTTCTCGATGGATTCAACGGCACGGATGAAAGCAATACCGCCACCAGGTACAATACCCTCTTCAACAGCAGCACGAGTAGCGTGCAGGGCATCATCAACGCGGTCCTTCTTTTCTTTCATTTCAACTTCAGTCGCTGCACCTACATTCAATACAGCAACACCACCGCTCAATTTGGCCAAACGCTCCTGAAGCTTCTCCCTATCGTAGTCGGAAGTAGTTGCTTCAATCTGGGATTTGATCTGGGCGATACGGGCAGTGATATCAGCTTTTTTGCCTTTTCCACCTACAACGATTGTGTTGTCTTTGTTGATGGTTACACGCTCAGCACGACCCAAATAAGTTAGGTCAGCATTCTCAAGTTTGAAACCTTGTTCTTCGCTGATAACGGTACCAGCAGTGAGGATGGCGATATCCTGCAGCATTTCCTTCCTGCGGTCACCGAAACCTGGAGCCTTTACAGCAGCAACTTTCAGGGTACCACGAAGTTTGTTTACCACGAGAGTTGCCATAGCTTCACCTTCCAGGTCTTCAGAGATAATCAACAAAGGAGCACCTTGCTGTGCAACTTTCTCCAGGATATGGAGGATATCTTTCATAGCAGAGATCTTCTTATCGTAGATCAGGATGAAAGGATTGGCCAATTCGCACTCCATTTTATCTGCGTTGGTAACGAAGTAAGGAGAGATATATCCCCTGTCGAACTGCATACCTTCAACGATGTCAATAGATGTTTCAGTTCCTTTCGCTTCTTCAACAGTGATAACACCGTCTTTACCTACTTTCTGCATGGCTTCTGCAATGAGCTTACCGATCTCTGTGTCGTTGTTGGCAGAGATGGTGGCAACTTGCTGGATTTTCTTGGTATCGTTTCCAACAGTCTTGGACTGCGATACGAGGTTGGCAACAACCAGGTCAACAGCCTTATCGATACCACGCTTGATATCCATGGGGTTGGCACCTGCTGCTACGTTTTTCAGACCTTCAGTGATGATGGCTTGTGCAAGTACGGTAGCGGTAGTGGTACCGTCGCCGGCAACATCAGCAGTTTTGGAAGCTACTTCCTTCACCATTTGAGCACCCATATTTTCGATGGGGTCTTCCAGTTCAATTTCCTTGGCCACAGTTACACCATCCTTGGTTACTGCAGGGGCTCCAAATTTCTTCTCAATTACAACGTTACGGCCTTTGGGTCCAAGTGTTACTTTAACCGCATCGGCAAGAATGTCAACACCCCTCTTCATTCTGTTGCGGGCGTCGAGGTTGAAAAATATTTGCTTTGACATATTAAAATGGTTTTAGATGTTAGACAATTGCCAGAATATCAGACTCTCTCATGATCAGGTAATCCAGTCCTTCAATGGTAATTTCTGTGCCGGAATACTTTCCGTAAAGAACAGTGTCGCCAGCTTTCACAGTCAAAGGCTCATCTTTTTTACCGGGGCCTGCTGCCACTACTGAACCTCTTTGAGGTTTTTCCTTTGCTGTGTCGGGAATGATGATGCCACCTGCAGTCTTCTCTTCAGCGGGAGCAGGCTTCACGATTACCCTGTCATGCAGTGGGGTAATGTTTAACTTCTTAGCCATAGCATTTGGTTTTTTTATGTGATTGAATAGTTAAAGCTTTTCGCTTTTCCTCGAATATAGCCAATTCCGTACCACGGGATGCATTTGGCAATTTTGTCAGCACAGCGATCCCTTCCACATATGATTTCGGGTAAAATGGCAGTTATGACCGGGGTTACTCATGTCAATTTTACATACCGCCGTGATTTCCCTGAAAATGCCTTTGGAAATGAGTATATTTGCACCCCCAAATGCTCTTTCAATGATTAGTCGCAGAAATATCCGTGTTAAAGTTATGCAATGCCTTTATGCTGCAGAAGCAGAATCAGGTGCAATGCCCATTGAAAAAGTAATGACTTTGTTGAAGAAGTACCTTGACCAGACGGCAGACCTTTTTACCTTTACGGTATATCTGCTGACGGAAGTAGCCAGGTATGCGGAGACTGACGCCAAAAACCGTGCAGCCAAACATCTACCCTCCTACCAGGATTTGCATGTCAATACCAAAATGGCAGGAAATACACTGCTCTGGAATATCCTTGAAGCCAAGGGTTTCAGCAGTGCCGTAGAAGAAAGGGGGCTGGCTACTTTACTCGACCAGGAAATCGTCCGCAAAATTTACCTGAAGCTTACCGATACCCCCCAGTACCAGGAATACATTACCTTGGAGAGCCGCGAGAAGAAATCTGAGAAAGAACTGTTGAGCTTCATCTTTACTGATTTGATGATGGCTGACGAAAGCATCACGGAGATGCTGGAGGAGCATTTTGTGCAATGGGATGATGATGCCGACATGATTTACCAAATGGTATTGAATTTCCTAAGCAAACCCGGTTCATGCTCATTCAATGAAATTGCCGGTCCTGAAAAGACCAGGTATGCCAAGACTCTACTCCAAACGGCCATGGAGAAAAAGGAGATGACCATGGATCTGATCAAACCCAAGCTGAAAAATTGGGATCCGGAAAGGATTGCCGTACTTGACATGATTATGATCAGGATGGGTGTTTGTGAGTTGCTTTTTTTTGAAACCATTCCTGTAAAAGTGACCATCAATGAATATATTGACCTGGCCAAAAGTTACAGCACCACACAGAGTGGTCATTTTGTGAATGGGATTTTAGATAGTATCCACAAAGATTTGTTGGCAGCAGGAAGATTGGAGAAGGTTGATTTCAAGAAAAATAAAGGCAATTGATTATTTTTGGTATAATAAAACCATTGGGATGAAAA